>JABXKX010000198.1 GCA_013619035.1 Peptostreptococcaceae bacterium | reverse complement strand
GTATAAGAGACAGTAATAATAGAGACACCTACTTCGGTAGGTGTTTTTTTTGT
The DNA here is from genome assembly GCA_013619035.1 of Peptostreptococcaceae bacterium. The sequence continues at coordinate 7,830 of JABXKX010000198.1, read as the reverse complement.
GTTTTAATAACATACAAATAATTGTTGCGCGCGCAACAATTATAATGTATACTGAATTAGGAGGTATTTATGAATCACTTTAAAGTGGAATGGAGTTTAACACTTCTTAACAAATATTCAAGTGTGTTTATGGAAAACGAATTTAAAGATCCTAAATTGAGTAAAACACAATTATTATTCATCATCCATTTACGGCATAGACCCTTGGTTCATCAAGAACATCTAGCAGAGATGTTTAAAATGAACAGATCAACTGTCACAAGAGGAATTGATCAATTGGTCTCATTTGGTTATGTGGATAAAACCGTAGATGACGACAATAAAAGAGCAAATCTATTGGTTCTAACAAAAACAGGGGAACTTCTTTATGAGGATATTATGGAAACTGTTTTAAAATGGACAACTATTATAACAGAGGATATGACTGAATCAGAAAAAGCGATGAGTATATCTTTACTCACAAAAATGGCTGGCAATGCATGTAAACATGCAGGGGATGACAAACTGGCTAAACTATTACAAGGAGAATGATATGTTATTAGGTATTGCAATATTTTCAATGATGGCAGCAGTAACAGCTTATACGATAGCTGTTTTTACAGAAAGAAAGGCAGGTATCATAAAAAAGAATCACTTATATATTTTTGGAATAGGTTTATTCTTTGATACGTTAGGCACGACCAGTATGAGTTTGATTAGCGACTCTTTCAAGTTTGATATTCACGGTATAACAGGATTGGCAGCGTTACTTTTAATGATGTTACATGTTGTTTTAGCAATTTATATTTATATTGCTGGATCAGAGAAACAAAAGACTGGATTTCATAAATACAGTTTGATGATCTGGATGATTTGGTTGATTCCATTTGCTACAGGGATGGTTTTAAATATGGCGTAAAATAATAACCCAGTTCACAATGAACTGGGTTTGTTTTATAATTTATCTGCAATTTTTTCTAACGCATCTGCAATACGTACAAGCGTCTGATTAATGACTTCAAGTGGATCATCTACTTGAGTTTGGAGTTGATCAATTTCTAATTCTAATATTTCAAGGACTTTCTTTAACTGATTGACAGGAAGGGGCTTATCACCTTTTTCATAGTATGAGTAAGCAGGTTGAGAAATACTCAGTTTTTCAGCCATATCCTTTTGAGTGTAACCCTTTTCTTTTCTAGCCGTTAAAATGGTTTCTTTTATCCCTTTTATGTTAGTCATAGAAACTCCTTTCTCATTCATTTATTTTTTTTGAGTAAAATATGTATATAAAATAGTAACGATCGGTGAGAGCAAACATAAAAATGCAAAAGGTGCATAACTGAAAGTCGAAACACCCGTAATACCAACAATAATCAAACTATTTACATTCCAAAATTCTAGTGGTGCGATAATGGTACCGGTATCTGCAATGGTTCTTGCAAGTATGGCATTGTTCATGCCCATGTCTTCATATCTCTCTTGTAACATACCACCAGGTACAACAATACCAATGGTTTGATCACAAGTAATTGAAGTTAAAAAAGTACTAATAATACCCGTTTTGAAAACCAACGATGTTGGTGTTGTGGTTTTATGGAGTATTTTGTTGAATATGGGGTCAAGTGTTTTCTGATGATTTAAAAGCCCGTTGAGTATAATCGCAGCGGTAACAATAGATAAGACTTCAATCATTGGAACAATGCCACCTGCTTTTAGAATACTATCAATAAACATTTGTCCTGTATTAGCTTTATATCCAAATATCACTGATTCTAACCAAGAAATTACAGAGATGTTTTGATAAAAGATGGTTAGAAGAGAGCCAACTACAAATACGGAAATCATATTTCTAAGAACTCTAACACCTGTAATAGCCATAATGATAATTGCAACTGGTATTAAAAATAGCAGTGGTGATATCTGATAGTTTGATAAAAGTGTGTCTTGATACTGCATGAGGAGTTGGCTGTCAATTGTTGTTTGTATGGATTCACCGATAATATAGTAAACCACTGTACAAAGGGAAATGGTAATGAGTAATGGTTTAATTGCATGTTTAAAATATGTTTTATAATCAATATCAACAACTTCAATCGTTAAATTGGTCAGTGCGGATACCGGCGATATTTTATCTGATACAAAAGCCCCAGATACAATAGCCCCAAGTAACATATCCTCAGGAATACCAAAGCCTTTTCCGATACCAAATAGTGCAAGACCAACAGTACTTAAAGTGCCTAATCCAGTGCCCATTACAGTTGATAATAAGGTGGTCACTAAAAAGGCAAAACACATAAAGTTAACCGTTGAAACTTTATCAAAACCATAATAAATAGTTGTTGGTATAATACCAGAAGACATCCATATGGAGATGTTGGCACCTAAAAGTAAGATGATGAGATATAATGATTTACACTGTCTAACACCTTCTAATGTATTTCTAAAGGCTGTTTTTTTATCTTTAATGGTAAGTGTCATGACAATAATTGAGGCTAAAAAGCCCCAGAATAAAGAGATGTCCAGAACGACACAAGCTGCAATAAGTCCGATAATTAGTAATAGCATAGTTACTCCTTCAGTGTTGCGATGATATGGTTTGGATGTTTGATAATGTTCAGTGCATCTTCTATGTGATTCACAACTATATCTGCATTTAATATAGCCTTTGAACTACAGCCTTCTTTTCCAATGACGGCAAGTCCTAAAGCTGCCTCTTTTAACATTTTATAATCAATGGAACCATTACCGATAGCGATACATGTATTAGGCGTGTATTCCTTTATAATACGATGTTTGTCTTTTGCAGTATATGCTAAGATGACTTCTATTGGATAAGGTTTTAACACCTCTCTGACAGTACCATAGGTATCACCAGTTAAGATATATACTTCATAAATTTTTGACAACTCTATTAATTGATCCATGACTCCTGATATTAATTTGCCTGAGTTGGCAATGGTGCCATTGTAATCTATAAAAACATGTTTTAGATTTAGAGTTGAAACCCCTGGAATGACTATTTTCATTAAGAATTCTCCTTTTAATTCATAGTAAACTTAAAAATATATAAAAACAACCCAGTTCATTGAAAAAAATGTCAGCTTAAATTATAATGAAATCAGTTTAAGACTTATATAGTGGGTATGTATTAGTGTAGTGGATAACCGAGATAAGGAGAAATTATGAAAAATTGGAGATGTACAAAGTGCAGTTATGTATACAAACCTGAAAGAGGTGATTGGATACATGATATTGAAAAAGGTACAGCTTTTGAGGATTTACCTGAAGATTGGAAATGCCCTACTTGTGGACAACCAAAATTTTTATTTGAGGAGGAAGAATAAATGAATAAGAAAGTATCTGAAGCATTAGTAAACCAAGTGAACAAAGAATTTTATTCTGCATATTTATATTTAGCCATGAACCAATATTTCGAAGATGAAACAATGGCTGGTATGGCAAATTGGATGTACCAACAATTCTTAGAAGAACAATTCCATGCAATGAAGATGGTGAAATACCTAAATTCACGTGGGGTGAAAGTTGACTTACAAGCAATTGAAAGACCAACAATACAGTGGCCATCTATGGTATTAGTATTTGATGATGTATTAGAACATGAAAAGTCAATCACTGCTTCAATTAACAAAATTCAAAGTTTATCGGTTAAAGAAGAAGATTTTGCCACCATGAACTTCTTACAATGGTTCATCGATGAGCAAATCGAAGAAGAAGAGAATGCAGCAAATATTCTTAAGCAGTTACAGTTAATTGGTGACAATGGTTATGGCTTATTAATGTTAGATAAAGAGCTGGCTGTTAGAAAATTTGTAGAGCCAGTTGCTAAATAATGAAATTTATTCATAAAAAAGTGAGATTAAACGCATCGATTACTCAAGCGATGCGCTTCTTTCTTGTTGAGAAGGAAGTTACCAAATGGTTGGGAAATGCGCAAATAGATAACAAAATTGGTGGATTTTATAATATAGAATATGCATACAATGATAAAAAATGGTCAAGTCATACAACAATATTGGAAAAAAGCTTTGAAAGACTGTTAAAATTTGATATGATAACACCTGAAGCTCAAATATCAGGACCTGTAGAAGTTAATTTCATGCCCTGTACAAGTAAGACTGAATATTGTACAGAAATACATTTAATTCATAGAAATGTACCTGATCAGGAGCAAAGTGTAATGGAGAACTTTTGGAATGAAAAATTAAGTTTATTAAGACAACATTTTAATGATGATTGGATTATTGAAGATAGAGATTTAATACTTTCTATTTTAAGAGGCGGCTTCTAGAGAGGAATAAAAATGAATTATAAATTAACAATCAGTTACGATGGTAGCAGATACAAAGGATGGCAACGACTGGGTGATACAGATATGACCATCCAACAAAAACTTGAGAATGTCTTGTTTGAAATGTTCATGGAGCCAGTAGAGGTTCATGGATCAGGTAGAACAGATGCTGGTGTACATTCAATTGGGCAAGTAGCAAACTTCTCAGTGGATAAAGATGTAGCACCAAAAGAGTTAAAAGAATACTTATACAGATACTTACCAGATGATATTGTTGTAACAAGTGTCAAAAAAGTAGATGAGCGTTTTCATGCAAGATTAAATGCAACGGAGAAAACATATGTCTATAAAGTATACAATGATTTCTATCACAATCCATTTTTAAGAAAACAAGTATTACATGTTCAAGAAAACTTAGATTTAGAGGCGATGAAAAAAGCGGCTCAGTACTTTATTGGAGAATATGATTTTTCTGCTTATACAAGTGCTAAGTCTAAAAAGAAATCTAATGTTAGAAAAATTGAAAGCATTGAAATCTTAAAAGCAGGTCATGAGATTGATATTTCAATTGTAGGTAATGGTTTCTTACACAATATGGCTAGAAAAATGGTTGGTACCTTATTAGAAGTTGGTTTGGGCAATATGAAAGCAACTGAAGTACCAGGTATTATCAGTAGTAAAGATAGAGCTAAAACAGGTACTATGGCACCTGCAAGAGGCTTGTATCTATATAAAGTTAAATATTAATTAATTATACATTGTCAACTTATATAAAATATAAGTTGACAATTTTATTTTAACCCTGTATGATAACATTAAGTCTAGAAGAAAAGGGGTTATTATTATGAAATTAAGTATCAAAGATATGGTCTTATGTGCAGTATTTGCAGCACTTATCTCAATCGGTGCCTTTGTATCAATACCACTACCAGGTGGCGCACCAATTTCACTACAACCATTTTTTGCTATGTTAGCAGGCGCTATCTTAGGGTCAAAAAGAGGGGCGATTTCAATGACGGTTTACACATTGATGGGTCTAGTGGGATTACCGGTATTCTCTAATGGTACAGGTGGATTTGGAATGATCTTTAAACCGACATTTGGTTATATATTAGGATTTATTGTTTGTGCGTATGTTGTTGGATTAATTGTTGAAAAATCTAGAGAAAAAGGTTTTAATGCAGGTCTTGTAATCGCACCATTCGTAGGATTGATGTTAGATTATATCATAGGTGTACCTTACTTATTTGTTGTTTTAAAAGCAACAATGGGTGAAGCAATGACGCCTTCACTAGCACTTGCTTATGGTTTCTGGCCATTCATTATCTTGGATTTAGTAAAAGCAGCAATTGTTGTGACAATGTTATTTAGCATTATTCCAAGACTTGAAAGAGAAGGTATCTTAGCATAATAAAAAAGATGCCTAAGCATCTTTACAATTCAATTAATTCATATAATTTAGGGATATAGGTGTTAAAGCCATATATCTCTTTTATTTTTGCATCAAAGGTCTCTAAAGAGTCTTTTTCACCGTGAACCAAGAATACTTTTTTTGGTTCCTTGATATGACTTAACCACTTGATGAGTTCGCCTTGGTCTGCATGACCTGAAAATCCATGAAGTGAAAAAGATTGAGCCTTGTTAAGCACTTCAGTATCGTAAATGGTCACAGTCTTTGCACCAGATTGAATTTTCCTGCCCAAACTTTCTTCACTTTGATACCCTACAAAGATCACTGTCGTTTTCTGCTTTTCCAAATAAGTTTTAAGATGGTGTAGTATTCTGCCAGCATCACACATACCACTGGCTGAAATTAAAACTTTTGCATCTTTTGAATAGTCTAATTGATAAGACACCGTCGCATCATCAATAAATTTTAAATTTGGCATCTCAAAGGGATGTTGTTTTGACTCTAATTTTGCAATCAATTCTTGCTTCATACCCTCAGTATCTTTTTGAAACACTTTTGTTGCATTTATTGCCATAGGGCTGTCCACATAAAATGGAATCTTCTTAAACGCTGCAGAGGTTTCTAATTGTTTGAGGCCATAGATAATATCTTGAGTTCTTCCGACTGAAAAGGCAGGAATGATAACAGTTCCTTTTTGTTCGGTAGTTTCTTTGATGATGTTATATAACTTTTCAAAACGCATTTCCATATCTTTATGATTTCTATTACCGTAGGTAGTTTCTATAAAGACATAGTCTGCATTTGGTGCTGGCTTAGGTGCTTCGAGTATCTGAGAATAATCCGAACCCACATCCCCTGAGAACAATAAGTTTTCTCCATTGATTGTCAAATACACATGGGCTGAGCCTAATAGATGTCCTGCATTAATAAATTTAACCGATACCTGACTGGAAATATTATACTCTAAATCATATGGTAGGGGATTAAAATATTGTAAGGTATCAATGGCATCGTTGATGGTATAAAACGGTTCAATAGGATCCAATCCAGCTTTTTCACGTTTTTCATTTTCATTCTCAGCATCAACCTCATGTATTTTAGCGCTGTCTCTAAGCAAAATATCGCTGAGAGAAGCAGTCCCCCTAGTCATAAAAACACGACCGGAAAACCCCTCTTTAACAAGTTTAGGCAATCGACCGGTATGATCAATATGGGCGTGGGTGAGAATAACAAAATCAAGTGACTTTGGATCGAATGGGAAAGGCTCTTCATTTTTCTTTTGTTCTTTTGGATTGCCTTGGAATTGACCGCAATCCACTAAGAAAGATTGATTTTCTGTTTGTAGATAATAACAACTACCTGTAACACCTTCCTGTGCGCCTAAAAATTGTATTCTCATATAAACCTCCAGTCTATTTTTAGAACCTAATGGCTTTGAATTTCTGATGAAAGAGTTCATATTGAATGTATACCATTATTTAGTGCAAAAAACACATTAAATTAATATTTATTAAAGAGTGAAAGGTACCTTTTGAAATCGATTTAAAGTATAATGAGAGTGTTAGAAAAGGTGCGTATGTGAAGTATATTAGATTTGAGTACAAAGATGAAATAAAAACTGGCATCTTAGAAAACCATCTGGTAAAACCTGTGGTAGGTGACAAGACACTAGTTGATATTATAGAAGGTTTTTCTGAATTTGAAATCGAGTCAGTTGAACTGGATAAAGTAAAAATCTTATCACCTCTAGAAAGACCGATAAGAAATATACTTTGTTTAGGCAAAAACTATAAAGAACACGCACTAGAAATGAAAGGTAAAATAACCGATGAAGTAGTTATTCCGGATTTGCCTATTTATTTTTCGAAGGCTTGTTATAAAACCATTGGAACGGGTGATACCATTACTGGACATGTTGGTGTATCTAATAGTGTGGATTATGAAGTAGAACTCGCTATTATTATAGGCAAACAAGGTAAGGATATTGCTAAGTCAGATGTAAAGGATTATATATTTGGTTACACCATTGCTAATGATATATCAGCAAGAGATCTACAAAAAGACCATTACCAATGGTTAAAAGGCAAAAGTTTAGATGGTTTTTGTCCTTTAGGACCGATTGTTGTAACGA
>JABXKX010000383.1 GCA_013619035.1 Peptostreptococcaceae bacterium | reverse complement strand
CTTTAGAATTTACATGTTTTTTATAATTACTTTTATTTTCATACATTTTTTTATCCGCTCTAGAAACCAGTATATCAGGCGTATCCCCTTTTTCTAAAGTAGAGATACCATAACTCATCGACCATTCTTTATCAACTGCATTTAAACCAGAGGTTTTGAATTTTTCTGATGCTCTTTTCATAATATTAATCACATCCTCTTCAGTACAATCAATTAGAACGACTAAAAATTCATCCCCACCAAGCCTTGAGACTATATCGTACTCTCTAACTGAATGGATTAAAGATTCTCCTGCCGATATGATCATTTTATCACCCATAATATGACCATAGTTATCATTGACTGCCTTTAGTGAATTCACATCAATAAAAACGACTACCAAAGATAAATGATGTCTTTTAGCGAGTGCAATCTCCTCTATTAATCGGTCATAAACCATCCGCCTATTATAAAGTCCAGTAAGTTCATCTTTCATCGCTATATCAATTAGCTTAGATTTATATTGTCTGTTATGTGTAATCTGTTTTCCTAACTCCCATCCTAAAATAGACATAAAAACAACAAGTAGTATCAGTGCAACTAACAACGACATACGCAAATCATCATCCATCGCTATAATAGCTTCCTCTGGGACTCTCATAATCATATAAAAGGTATTCTTAGCATTACTTTCACCGACATTATCTAACAGGTTGAACTTCATCGAATAAAATCGATCACCCTCTCTTTTAAAAACAGTTTCGCCCTCGAGTAATTCATTCCAAATCTTTTCGTAGTCGGAAAAAAAACCAATCTCTTTTTTATCATCAAACATAAAGGCAAATGTTTTGTCTATATCATCATGATAAATATAATAACCGTCTGAATTTATTAGATATATGATGTCTTCATCATGAATCTTTTTTTCATCAATTATGTCTAATAATTCTTGTCCTAAGAGATTATATATTGATAGTCCTATCAGTTCGCCATCGGAATTTAATATTTTTTTACCCAATCGTATAACAGGATTATAAGGCACTTCGATAACACCGTTTTCAATATTTAAATCAAATGGACTCATGTAAAAGGACCCCGATGTGAGGTTTAATGTATCTTTTACATAATATCTGCCCGATTTATCTTGAAGTAAATCATCCTCTACTATAAATGCATGCTCTTCAGAGGTTTTATCAATACGAATGATTTCATGCCCCGTTTTATCAAGTATTCTCATTTGCTGATAAAGGCCTACCGTTTCAGAGGTTTTTAACAGGGTATCTTGCATCCACTTTTTATTACTCTGAGAAGGATTATTTAAAACGCCTTTGGTTAAATCCATTACCGAGACGACTTCCAGATTATTATAAGAGTATTTCATCATTGTTTGAATTGATCTTTCCATTTCACTCAGTTCAGAAAACTGAGCTTCATCTAGCTGTTTGAGATTTTGGGTGTGGTTATACCAATATATAACGGTTGCAATAACAAGCAAAATAAATAGACCAGATACAATAAATATCATACCCAGTTTATTCGAGTCGTTATGAAGTTTACTTATAGTTTTTAACTTCTTTTTCATGTTCATATTTCCACCTTAGAATTATCTTAAGTACACTAAACACCTTACAAATTGATAAAATATCTTATCAATAGTTTACCCATAACATAAAATTTATACCATAAAGCTTAATTTATCTTAGCTTTTACTCAATGTCAAACCAATTGATCTTAAACTAATTGTATATGAGTTGAGACCATCCAATATAAAAGAAATTCTAAAAAAAAGCTCCTAAATAAATAGGAACTTTTCTATATTCAGTAACTCCAATGAGTTATTAAAAATTAACTTCTTGCCGCACCATCAACGGGTAAAACAATACCTGTAACATAACTAGCCATATCACTTGCTAAATATAAAAATGCATTTGCTACATCTTTAACTTGTCCAATACGTCCTAACGGTATTTGTGCAATTAGAGGTTTAATCAGAGCTTCAGGTACTCCCTTCATCATATCTGTGTATGTGATGCCTGGTGAAACTGCATTCACGCGAATATTATCTTTACCAAGCTCTCTAGCAAGAGATTTTGTAATACCATTAACCGCAAATTTAGAAGCAGGATATCCACAACCCGATGGCTGTCCATAAAGACTTACCATAGAACTCGTATTAAGTATAACGCCACCACCTTGTTCCTTCATAATAGAAGAGACAACTTGTGAACAGTTAAAAACTGAATTGATATTGATATCCATAATCTTTCTGAATGCTTCCATATCATACTCATATATTTTATCTCTAGCAACAATGCCTGCATTATTGACTAAAATATCAATACTGCCATAGGTCTCTTTGATAGCTTCAAAGGCTATCCTGATTTCATTTGGACAACTTAATACTGGGTAAATACCTTCAACTTGGTAATCGGGATTTTCTACTTTTAATTGCGACAGCGCGTGGTCCACGGTTTCTTTTTTTGAACCACATAAGATAACAATTGCTCCATTATCCAAATATGTTTTTACAATGCCATACCCAATACCTCTAGTACCTCCTGTAACAACTGCAACTTTACCATTTAGCATTTAACAATTCCTACCTTTCGTTTATATGAACTCATTAGAAGAAAAGAACCTTAAAGATGTATTATTTAGTAACAATAAGGTCCGAAACAACTTTTTTAATCGATACGTTATCACTGTCACCATGTAAAGGTGTCCATACTTGAGCAAAGAAAGGGTTCACCTTTGCTATTTCTGCATAGTTCCATGTTTCACGTTCACACTCTGGACACCAATGTCCAGCTTTAAGGATTAAATTTGGTGTTGCTTCAAACTCATGACCAAATGCACAGGTCCAATTTAGAGGTGTAAATAAATCTCCGGTAATCATGTTATCTGAGCTACACGTACCACCTCTAAACTTTGCAACACCTTTCATATCCGTCAAATCAAGTGCTTCAGTCGACTTTGATTCATCATAACCATGATCTAAGTAAACAGGTGTCTCACTTGGTCTATAGAGTTCATACCCTTCTTCCCAACTCTTAATGTCATTTTGCTTTTCACGAGAACCGAAAAATGCTTTTATCCAATCTTCTCTATCATGATCAAACATCCACTTTGGACCCATCTCTTTTAGAGCTACCATATCATTTTTTGCACGCAGTTGTTCTGAAGAAGGCATTTGAGCTTTTATCATCGGATTTGCTCTTAAAGCATTTATCTCTGCAGCAGCGCCTCCAAAAAACTGTTCTGGTTTGATACAACGGAAATGCGTGATATCATTCAATAGATCCGAGTCCGTATACCACTGACCATGGAAATTATAAATGCCTAAATCTCTGGTATCATAAACTTTCTTATAATCTATCTCAAGAGCTTCCATATTCTTTGAGCTAAATTCAGAATGTGTGAAGCGCCATTCTTTACCACCACCGATGTTATAACATTTTCTCCAGAAAGATTCGGGAATCCAATCTTCACAGATGTTTGCAAGCAATACACCTGATTCTATTGCAGTTACCCATTCTAAAACATTATTAGGATTCTGATGGAAGATAATCGGTTCATCTCCTGCACTTCTATCAACAGGTAGTACACCGGTCTGACGTAAACATGCAAAGCGTTTCAGCCCTGATTCAAACACTGCTCGTTCTGATGCTACTTTCGAATCTGCATAATAATCGAACATTGAAGTTTTTATCGGATCACCACATCGTCCCCAATGAATAGGATCACGTCGACATCCAGTTTGTGCAATTGATCCAATATATACTAAGCCAATTTCATCTGCATTGGGTTGTTGTTTTATTGCATTGATGATTTTATGCGTTGATCCTAAGTTGGTTTCCATGGTTTCTTTTGGATACTTATCAGCCAAAGGAGATACCATTGCACCTACATGAAGCACATAGTCCATGCCGCTAACACATTTTGAGATAATCGCTTCATCCTTCATATCCCCCCATACAATTTCTACCGATGGGATACCTCTATATGCAGCCATTTTGACTCTATTCTTTTCAGATGGTCGTACCAGTATTCTAATATCAAAGTGATCTGCTCTTGAAATAAATTGTTTCATAGTTTCTGTACCCATGGTTCCAGAAGCACCTGTCAGAAATACTTTTTTATTGGGTTTCTTAGCGAAATTTATAGATTGTGGATTGTCAAAAGTTCTAGCCAGCTTTCCCGCTTCAGCTATTGCATCTATAGCACGTCTTGCCTTTGAAGCATCACCTAACTTAAAGTAAGGTACATCAATTTCTCTACATGCTTTTTCCAATTGAGATGCATCTTTTGAACGCGCACCAATTGCTACAACTACAGCATCACATGGAATCTGTTCAACGGTTCCGTTAACCTCAACAAATACAGTTTCATCTTCAATTCTAACAACTTTCGCATTGGTCATATCTTTGATATTGTTCATGTACATGCTTTCTTTGACACAGATTTTTCTGATAGATCCTAAATCGGCTGCTACTTCAGATTGCATTTCAAGTACAGTTACATCACATGCTTTTTCTGCAAGAAACTCAGCAACTTCAAGACCTACTAATCCGCCACCAATAACAACAACATTTCCTTTTACTTCTTTTCTTCCAAGTAAAATATTGTGTGACATATGAACAATTGGTAAATCATAACCTGGTACATTTAAATTTATTTCTGTTGAACCCGTAGCATTAAAGAATGCATCTGGATTTATCTCTTTAATCAAATCTGGTGTTACGGTGCTATTGAGACGAATATCTACTCCTAGTTTTTTAGCCAAATAACCGGCATGTTCTGCAGCTTCTTTCATCTCACTTTTTCTCGGTGCTTCTCCAGCAACTAAGAACTGTCCACCTAACTTTTCAGAAGACTCACAAAGAATCGGATTATGGCCACGTTTCTTTAGAAGAGTAGCCAGTTCAATTCCTGCCATACCACCACCTGCTATTAAAACATCTTTTACATCCTCTGCCTGTTGAAGTTTATATTGTGCTTCTTTTCCCAACATAGGATTACGAAGACAGCTGATATGTGGCACAGATTTATCTGCAAAGAAGTCATAACATCCTTGGTTACATCCTATACATTTAACAATCTCATCGACTTTGCCTTCTTTGGATTTGTTACAGAACTCAGCATCAACTAACTGGCCTCTACCAATTCCTACGAAATCTGCTTTGCCCTCTGAGATAATGTTATCAGCAAGTTCGGGTTCATTAATTCTTCCAACTGCCATTGTTAACATGCCAGTTTCTTTTCTGATCCTAGAAGCGTTTTCTACATTGAAACCTTTTGCTATATCAATTGGAGGTACTTCAAATTTTAGTCCAGCTGTTAATATATTACCTCTTGAAACATCCAGTACATCAACACCTTTTTCTTGAGCTCTTTTACAGAATTCAATTGTATCCTCAATCGATAATCCGTTTTCTAAATAATCATCATGAGCTACTATCCTCATAAAGATAGGCATGCCTTCGGGTAGATTCTTTCTTACTTCTTCTATCACACGAAGTGGCAATCTCATTCGATTGTCCAAACTGCCACCGTATTCATCTGTACGACTATTCAGTCCTGCTGATAAAAATGAATGTAGTAAGTAATTATGACCTGCATGAATCTCTACACAGTCAAAACCAGCTTCTCCTGCTCTTCTAGCAGCATTCCCATAACACGTAATTACTTCTTCAATTTGTTCTATCGTCATACCTGGTAAAGTAATTTCTGCTGATATTTGTTTTGGACTTGGTAAAAGGAGTTGAGCCGCTTGATCAAATCCAGCTGCCAGTCCACCTTGCCATAACTGGATACCTGCTTTTCCATCAACACTTTGAATCGCTTCAGTCAATTTCTTTAATCCTGGTACATAGATATCTTCACTAATTGAAACAAACCCCCTTGGTGCACTTAAGGTATGAATACTTGCAACTTCTACCATATTCAACCCGTTGCCACCTTCAGCTCTTGCTACGTGATAATCAATCAATTGATCTGTTACAAACTTTCCTTTATCCATGAATTTTGTGCCCATTGCTGGTAATACAATACGATTCTTTAATTCCATTTTTCTAATTTTTATTGGAGAAAAAAGTGCCTTAAACATATTACGAACTCCTCTCAAATAGTTTCGTTAATTTTTTAACATCTTATACTAAGATTATAATGAAATTCGACTTCTTGCTAGCCACATACTTGTATAGTATTATCAATATATAAGACAAATATCAATGAAACATTATCAGTTTAGGAGGATGTTATGATAACTAAAATATATACTGAAAAAATACCTTATTTTTCGGGAGCAGAATATATGCAAGTTCAACCTGCCAGTACAGAGATAAAACTGTCTCTAGAAGATATCACGTCAGAAGAGCCAACTCATGGTCATGATGATATTGAATTTATATTGGTTTTAAAAGGTAGTGGTACTTTAACCATAAATGGTATGCCTCATAAACTTAAAGTTGGAACAATGGCTCATTTATTGCCCTATCATATTCATTCTATAAAGCCAAATAAAAAAGAGCCTCTTCATATATATCGCTGTAGATACTCCTTGGGGACGCTTATGACATTTTCATTGACTCACAGAGCTCAACAAAAGGATAAATACATATTCGAGTTCGGTTCACCTGTGATTCCATGCGATAAAAGCGAATTTAACATTCTTGTAAACAACTTCAAAATCATCCATACAGAAAACTCATCTAAAGGTGATCTTTATGAAATGGTTGCATTATCTAGTTTGATGCAAAATATATTCATTTTCCAAAGGCAATGTTTGAAGTTTATAGAAGAAAACCTTACACCCCTTCGAGGTCAAGTATGGGAAATTCTTCAGTACCTACAAATAAACTTCTCAAGAGATATAGACAGTGCTTGGGTTTCTAAAAAATTTAATATAAAAATAGCAAAGCTTAATAGCTCTCTTAGGGCATTAACAGGAGAAAACTTTTCTCAAAATCTACAACGATGTCGTATTAGAAATGCATGTGCTATGATGGCTTTTAAAGATTTATCTATCCAGTATATTGGAAATTACGTTGGTTTTAGTACACCAGCTGCTTTTTACCGTGCATTTAAGAAAATAAGAGGTGTCACACCAAAACAATACAGAGAAACTCATTCTAGTGAAATCACAAACGGTATTTATGATATTTCATATAGTATTATTTTATATATTTTCAATCACTATAATGAACAAATAACATCACAAACAGCTTCTGAAACTCTGTTTCTAACCGCTGCAAAAATAGAAAAAATTATGGAAGAATCATTTAATAGAACGTTCTATGACATGTTAAATATCGTTAGGATTCTTTTTGCAAGTTCATTACTTAGCGCCACCTCATTATCAGTCTCTGACATTGCCTTCTCTGTTGGATTTACTTCGCTTCGTACTTTTACTAGACGATTCTTAGATGAAACAGGTACCAATGCAACAGCTTATAGGAAATCGCAAGAATGATATTCAATCAAAAAACTACCGATTAATTTCATCGGTAGTTTTTACTTATTTATTCATTCGTTAAATGTATTAATATTATTTCAGAAAGCGGATATAAACACAGCAACTAATCCTTGTAATAGTAGTTACCGGAAATTTCCTAAAGACCATAGTTCTACTTCCTTTTTTCTGCATCAAGTTTATAGTAACCACACCTATTTCTGCGTGTCATTCTTTTTTCTACATAAGCATCTTGGATGCAGTCCTTCATTTTACGTTTCTTTTTCGGTTTTTCATCATCTACTTCTTTTGGTTCAAAACCTGCAGCAATTAA
Organism: Peptostreptococcaceae bacterium; assembly: GCA_013619035.1. The sequence continues at coordinate 141 of JABXKX010000383.1, read as the reverse complement.
TGTACTGATTGCAATCGTTCCAACTATAATTGGTAGTGTAATCATAATACCTCCTGTTATATCTACTTCATCCTAATTCTATTATAAAATATAAATGTAATTAAAAGTGAAATCCAATGATTAATGAAAAAAGCTTAAGAA
>JABXKX010000074.1 GCA_013619035.1 Peptostreptococcaceae bacterium | reverse complement strand
ATTGTAAGCTTTTAATAAAGCTTTCTTCTCAATATCACTAAGATCTGCAATAATATCATAATCATCAAAACTTTCAAGTTCAACAAAGTCTTGTTGTAATTGCCATCTAAAAACCAAATCTAATAGTAAAACAGTATCAAGTCTCGTCATAGGTTCATCCGGATAAATATTATTTTCTTCATCACCTAAGATATAACCATTTCTTCCAAAAAAGTTGATAACTTCTTCAGCCCAGTGACCAACGATATCACCAAATTCCTCAAATTGCTCATTATAGAAAGCAACATCACTACCTGTGTAAAAGTAATTAGGATTAAACAGATACGAGAAATCCTCTTGTGAAAATGGATTCTCCTTTAAGTAGTAAACATCGTTATACCATTGAAATAAGGAGATATCCGATGCATAATCATTTTTAACTCTGATAAAGGCAACCTCCATAGATCCTGATAGTTGTTCTATACTTTCTATACCTTCTTCACCATCTTCCACGTCTACTTCGACAACAGTAAGATCTAAACTATCTACATAAATATTATGATCAAATCTCCAGAAAGAACTGACCAAACTCATAACATCTTCATAACCACCTAAAATATTCATCTTTACAATCAACTGATCATAATCAAGGGCTTCAAAATGGCCATTAAGAAAATCATTAAATTCTAGACTAGATACCGAAACATCAGAACGAACCAATATCTCATTGATTAAAAGAATGATCTCTTCTTGGTCAATATCTCTCAGGAAGTCTTGGAAATACTCAGAAAATCCTTTTTCGATATTCTTCTTCTCATTTTGGAGGTTTACTAAATTAATCTTAGCCATCTTAAAATTATTTATTTCAGTATCTTTTATAGCGATCTCGCTATCGAGTGCATCTAAATCATCTAACTGATTTTGCATCACAAAATAGTAATAACAGAATACAATTGCAATTAATGTCAAGGCGATAAGAAATCCTTTTTCTCTTTTATTCATCCTCCTCACCCCCTATAACAATATTTAAAGCAAAGGTGTACAACTCAGTCTTTTCATCGTAAGCAATATCAGAAACAAAGATATTATAGAATATTGACATATCCCTTAGATTGTTTTCAAATTCTGCTATATCCGCATAAGCAATAGCATAGGCTTCAATACTCACTGTATTACGACTAATAGTATATGACGTAAAAGCAATATTTCTAGGTAAAGAAATTCCAACAGCTTCTGTAATAAATTCTGTTACAGAAAAACCTTTAGTTATAAGCATATCAAACAAGATTGTTTCTCCTGTTAATACATTTAAAGTCGCAACTTCTTCTATTAGAAGCTCAACTTCCCTAAGTGTGTCCCTAACTTCTTTCGATTCTAGATATTCTGTTTTAGTATCCAAAATTTCTTGTTTATCATTTTCTTTGATTTCAAGTAGTAGAAAAGTTCCAACTATAGCAGCGATTACAATTATAAACAATATAGGTACTATTAATTTTCTTATCCTAAAGCTGCTTTTGGTATAAATAAATTCACTAAAAAAATTATAATCTCTCATAGCGCCCCCTTATAATCTAACCATAGCACCTAGCACTGCGTAGTAACTAGATGTATCGTCTTTTTTATCTGAACTCACTATAAGCCTATCAAGATTGTCAAAATTACACGTTGGTAAATCCAATCTTTCTTCCAAAATATACTTAACTTCTGGCTGATTAACAATACTACCAGTGACGTATATCTGCTGTACCTCATTTCTACTATCCCTAGAAATATAGTATCTAACGACATTTGATACTTCATCCGCAAGCGGGGTCAGAACATCATTGATACGTGATTTAACTTCCTCAGCTTTTCTAATCAAAAGTCTTCTCATTTGATCTTTATCAAAGCTGGCATCAAATTCTTCTTGTAGCATATGTTCCAATACATTTGAACCAATATTTAGTGTGCGACTCATCTTATAACCACCACCTGATATAATTGAAATATCTGTACTGTTATATCCAACATCAATGACTGCAATGGTTCCTTTCAGTTTACTAACTTGGTCATTGTATAATTTTATAAATTTATTAAACGAGTTAAAATGAACATCCAATACATATGGTTTTAAATGAAGGTCTTTTAGTAAATTATAGTACGACTCAACAATATCTCTCTCTATTGTCGTTACCATAATTCTCATATATTTTACTTTTTCCTGAAAATACTCCTCAATAATTTGATACTGAGTAACATAATCTTCTAGATTAATCGTCATCAATTGTTTCATCTCAAAATCTACAATATGATCAACAGAATCTTTATCATCATTATACGGAAGAGTCATTTCGCGATTAATGATTCCAGAACTTTTAAATGTAACAATAGCATACTTCTTTTTAAGATTATACTCTGTTACGACTTCTTTTAGAACCGCTCTTAAAGCTTCAGTGTCTCTAATCCTACCATTTGAGATACACTTCTCAGGTGTATCCAAAGTAATCATATGCTTCAAGTGAAGTTTATTATTACTAAATTTACCCACTGTTACTTTGATATGACTCGTACCGATGTCAAATGCAACCACAGTTTTTTTCTTTATTTTCTTATCATTTTTCATTAGCATTACCTCTCTATGGGGATGGCTTGGTAAATTCTATACATATGCCAGAATCCGATCCACCTTTTTTTATATTATTTAGTAAAATTGTTGTTTCAGCGTCATATTCTCTGTTGCCAACTTGATTTACAACTCTTGATGTTATTGTATAACTCAAAGTGTTATTACCATTACTATCTTCTATTATAGTAAAATCAACTGGTGTTACTATTATCTGGCCTGATATAATGGTTTCATCCGTTTTATATTGCAATACCAGTTCCCCTAGTCCATCAGCTATTACTCTAACAAATAGATATGAATTATCTGAACTCAAGTCAATATCACCAATATCAATTAAATCAATTGTTTTAGCATACCGAACCTCATCTCTTATGGCGTCTGATACCCTTCTTGCTTGATAATACATTTCTGAGTTTTCTTGACTTCGTTTAAAGTTTTTATTGGCACCTATTAAAAATGATAATCCCAAAAGAATGACAATCGAAAACAATGCTAAAATAACGACTAATTCAAACAAAGTATATCCTTTTTTCATTATTCATCACCCTCATAAATGTATATTGTATATATTCTCTCTCTTCCTTTAGCATTCGTCACTGTAATACAAGCTTCATATTTAGAGATTTCGCTAGCCATTACATCTATAGACACACCTGCAGCAAATTCATAGGTTGTATAACTGATACGACTTTTAATTTGTGGTTTATTACCACTTACACCATAAAGCGCATACGTTTGAATCAGAGGATCAAAAGAATCTAAAGAACCACCTGAATAAGTTCCAATATACGTTAATGAGGTTAAAGTTGTACTCAGAGGTACTGCATTTTCTGTTATGGCAACAAATGTCGTAAATGAGTTATCTCTGATTTCTCCAACTTCAAACATTTCATTATCCAAATCTGGCTCTATGTCTGGAAAAATTTCATTGATATTAAATTCAACGGTATCACCATTGACGACTTGCGACATCCGCGCTTCAACAGTTTTTTGACTAAAGATTAAATTTTGTGAATCAGCTCCTGCCTCTACAATCATTCGATGTGTATTTACAAAAATACTTATAAACAATAATGCTACAATTGCCAGTATCCCAATAGAAATTATAATCTCTATTAAAGTCAAGCCATCATTTTTATTACCATTCATTCCACTCACCCCTTCTAAAGCCATAAGGAATCGTTCCATATGCTGAAGGTACATAAATAACAGTTGGATTACTGTTGACATCATCACCACTATTATTGATTAATCGATCTGCAGTAATCTCACCATAAATGGTTGATTGAGCATGTAACGATATAATTGATTCTGGAGCAATTATTCTAGCATACAATGTCGCTGGTGTCTGATAACTCAACGTACTGTATTTATCTAAGAAGAACCATAATTTATCTGGATCTGAATTACCATATATTTCAGGAGTAGATATCGTAACTTCACTCAAGGTCTCTTCCGTTCCTCTTATTGCAACTATAACTTTTCCCTCACCTAAAATAGTCAGATCACCTTTTAATGCCATTGACTCATTAATAACAATCAAGATATCCTGATCACCAGTATCAATGGTTAATTCTTTACCCAGTTCAAATACATCATATTCTAGAAGAATCATATTATCAGGATCAAGTTCCAGTTTTGTTTCAAAACTTGGTGAATTAAAACTAACGATGGTATTATCTTCAAGTTCATCAACAGCACCGATTGCATATGGATTACTCAGTTCCTCAACATTATCATTTTTTTCACTTAAATATGGAATGCCCCATGCGATTAATCCGATATCCATATATGGATTTCTTTCTAAACTACCATCCTCTTCATGAATATCCCCAGTAATTGAGCCATTTGATCCAATCTGATCTTGAATATCCCAGTATCCATCGAGCTCAATACTTTGATTTGTAAAGATTGCCAAAGCCATATTCGGTGGTACCAACTTCAACTGCACCCTATCTTGTTTTTCTTCAACAACGCCAGTCGCTCTAAGAGTGACCTCTACGGTATCGCCATCCTCATTTTCAACGGTTTCAACCGATACCTCAAAAGTACCATCGAATCCATCTGAAAACACCTCAGACGTTTGGTTTTTTAATTTCTGAACCTCCCCTGGATTGCTGATGATATATTCTGCTACAATTTCTATACCGGCACGTGCAATATAATGGCTCTGCATCTTGTCATCTTGCTGAACCACCGCCTTTTTATCCGCCACTGTAATTGTAAATAATGCCAAAGTAAATATAGACATTATAGCAACCAGTGTAATAACCATCACCAATGTAGAACCTTTTTTATTCATAATATCACCTCTCCTCACTCAACAAGTGTTTATTCCAAATGATTATTAAGTGAAGAGAAGGCTGAACTTAAGTTCAGCTTAAGACGATTCTGTTATTCTATAACATCTTTCTCATTCTCAATAATAACCTGTGCAAGAGTATATGATGTACCATTAGCTGCAGTAAAAGTCACTTGATATTTAGTACCAACTAAAGATAATGCAAATGATCCAAGAGCATTACTCTGTGGAACAGGAACAATCATATAAGCACCTGTTAAGTCAGCTTCACTAGCTAAAGCAGTTCCTGTTTCAACATGCTGAAGTCTAGCCATATTACAAATTTCTTCCGCAGTAGCAATATCCGATTTTACTTCTGAATTGGCCTGAATCACTGCAAATCTAGGAATAGCTATGGCTGCAATAATTGCAAGAATAGCGATTACTACGATCAACTCGATCAAAGAGAATCCTTTTTTGTTCATTTTATTTCTTAACCATTTCATTTCGTACCTTCCTTTCTAAACAGTTTTTACAATATCAAACAACGGCAGAACCATCGCAATTACAATTGACCCTACAACCACCCCCATCACTACGATCATCAACGGTTCAAATAATGTTGTTAGTTTTTTGATGTAAGTATCTAACTCATCATCAAAGTAACTTGTTGTTTTTAACAATATATCATCTAAAGTACCTGATTCTTCACCTATATTAATCATACTGTCTACCATTCTAGGAAAAATATTCAGTCGTTTAATCGGGGTCGCTAAATCAGATCCTCTTCGAACTTCATTACTCACTTCCATTATTTTTTCTGCTATAATCACATTGCCTACAGATCTAGAAATGTTCTCAAGTGAATAGAGCAGTGGCACACCACTAAATAACATGGTAGAAAGTGTTCTTGTAAATCTAGTTGTAATCAGAAGTTGATTGTATTTTCTGAAAATTGGTAGTTCTAGTTTTAACCTATCTATATACTTTCTAAACTCTGGCGCCTTCTTTAGTACCCTTATAACAATATAGGTAACAACTATGCCAAATAGGTATAGATACCAATAATTTTTTAGGGATTCACTAATCTTGATAACACCTTGTGTCATCTTGGGAAGATCCACATCTGAGTTGTCAAACATAATCATAAATCTAGGTAAAATGAATACTACCATAAAAGTCACCAAAGAAATCGTCATAAAACACAGTAGAATCGGATAAACCATCGCTGCTTGAATTTTACTTCTGATTTTGGCATCTTTTTCAAAGTCAATCGAAAGTCTGTCGAGAATCATATCGATTGAACCACTCATCTCACCTGCCTCTATTAGGAAAATCATATTTTCCGGAAACACATCTCTTTGCTGACCCAGCGCTTCAGAGAATGTAAATCCTTTCTGTAGATCTTCATAAATCTTATTCAGAGCAGATTTTATAATCCGGTGAACCGTTTGTTCTCTTAAGATATCAACCGCGGTTACTATTGGTAGCCCTGATTCAATCATGGCATGGAGTTTTCTACAGAAAATGGATAAGTCCTTCGCATGAACTTTTGACGTTACACTAACATTGAATATTTCATTGTTTTGAGCTTCTTTTATTTCAATGATGTAATAATCTTTTTCTTTCAGATAAGCCTGTACTTCAGCTTCATTCTTCAGATTAAGTTCGCCTTCAATTGTTTCACCTGTTTCTTTCAATACCTTATATTTAAATAGACTCAAAAGGCACCTCCAATCAATCTACTCTAAATGTAAGTCGTAGTAACTCTTCTATAGACGTTACACCTGCCAATACCAATCTTTTAACATCTTCTCTTAATACAATCATACCTTCTTCAACGGCTTCTGCTTTTATATCATCTGCAGTACTACGACTATTAATAAGTCTTCTGATATTTTTGGATATTGGCAGCACTTCATGTGTTGCCGTTCTTCCTGAAAAACCAGTGTAGTTACAATGCGGACAGCCTTTACTAGAATATAACGATGTCCCAACTGCTATACCAAGAACTTCAGATTCTTGGATATTGGCTTTGTATTCAAACTTACAATGTGTACATATCTTTTTAACCAATCGTTGTGCCACAACACCAATAAGTGAACTAGAAAGTAAGAATGGTTCGATCCCCATATCTACGAGTCTAGCAACTGTACTTGAGGTATCATTTGTATGTACCGTACTGAATACCAAGTGACCCGTTATGGCAGCTCTAACGGCAATTTCAGCCGTTTCACCATCTCTAATCTCACCAATCATGATAATATCAGGGTCTTGTCTTAAAATGGATCTTAATCCTGATGCAAATGTTACTTTTGCTTTATTGTTAATTTGAGTCTGAATAATGCCTTTCATTCTATATTCCACAGGATCTTCTATGGTAATAATATTTTTTGAAATTTCATTAATACTCATAAGTGCTGCATAAAGTGTGGTCGTTTTACCACTTCCTGTTGGTCCTGTCATTAAAATAATGCCATTAGGATGTTTCAGGAGTTTATCAAAAATTTCTCTGTTTTCTGGTGAAAATCCAATATCGTCTTTTTTATGAACTCTTGTACTTCTATCCAATAGACGTATTACAACTTTTTCACCATGAATCGTTGATATAATCGAGATTCTTAAATCAACTATTCTACCATCAACATTAATCTCAACTTTTCCATCTTGGGGTACTCTCTTTTCAGCAATATTCAATTTTGCCAAGATTTTTATTCTTGTGACAATAGCGGAATGCACTTTCTTAGAAGGTGTTAACATCTCAATTAAATCACCATCTACACGGTACCTTACTCGGACGTTGTTCTCAAAAGGTTCTATATGAATATCACTGGCTTTTAATTTCACCGCTTGTTCCAATATCGAATTCAGAAGTTTAACAATCGGGGCATTATTAATCTCCGCAAGTGAATCTTCATCGATATCATCACCATAAGAATCTAAATTATAGTTTTCATTCAGTTCTTGATACAGTTCCTCTGATACACTACTGTTATAGAACTTATCAATCGCACTTACAATTTCATGTTTTAATGACATAATAGG
>JABXKX010000336.1 GCA_013619035.1 Peptostreptococcaceae bacterium | reverse complement strand
GATGAACACCTTTATTACTTCTATCAAGTAATTTATATCCTAATTCAGCTTCTAATTTTTGAATTATTTGACTAAGTGCCGATTGAGAAATATGACTGTTTTGTGCTACTTTTGAAATACTTTGTGTCTCAACTATTTCTTTAAAGTATTTAAGTGTTCCAATATTCATGATTTACACCTCTCTTTATAAGTAAGTTTTACTTACATTCTCTATTATATTTCCTAGTATAACATTTTTGCTATAAGTATTTCTAATATAGCTTTCTAAATATAGTTAATTATTTATCAGACTTGGGTGTTATATTATAGATGTGAGATTGTTAAGTTCGTATCAATATTGTAATCATGTAAGGAGTGATTTAATGGCAGAGCAAAGTTCAATTGCAAGTAGAAGGACTTCTACACGTGCAAAGAGAAAGCCTAAGAAAAATCAGATTCCTTTCGGTTTGATTCTAGTTGCAATTATAGTTGCAATTGGAATATGGCTTGGCACTAGTAGTGGTAAATTAGTATTATTTTGGACCACTGGAATATGCTTTGGTGTCATTTTACAAAAAGGAAGATTCTGTTTTACCGCATCAATGAGAGACCCATACCTAACGGGTAGCACATCTGTTACAAGAGCCGTTTTAATAGCTTTTGGTGTTGCTACAGTTGGATTCGCAGCAATTAAATATGGTTACGATGTCATGGGATTACCAATGCCTGGTATGAGTTATGTAGTACCAATAAGTTTTGGTACAGTTATAGGCGCCTTTATGTTTGGTGTCGGAATGGTTATTGCAGGGGGCTGTGCATCAGGTACACTGATGAGAGTTGGAGAAGGTTTCCATATGCAATTACTATCACTACTATTCTTTATTGTTGGTTCTCTTTTAGGAGCTCAACACTTTGGATGGTGGAAAGAACATATTATATCAAAAGGCAAAGCTGTTTTCCTTCCAGATGTTTTTGGATGGGCAGGTGCACTATTCGTACAATTACTAATCATTGGATTATTGTATGTAGCAGCTGAAAAATATGAAGAAAAAAGAAAAGCAAACTAATGGAGGTTTATTATGAACGAAGTAATTATTGATTGTTTAGGTGAAGCATGTCCAGTGCCTTTAGTAAAGGCTCAAAATAAATTAAAAGAATTAGATCTTGGTGATATTCTTATCGTACAAATCGATCACAGTTGTGCTATGAAAAATCTACCTGAATGGGCTAGAAAAGATGGTCATAATGTAGAAGTTGAAGAAGTAGATGACGGAGAATGGGAAGTAATCATCGAAAAAATCAAATAATTTCCTCACTTAAGGAGGTGTCTACTTTGGAAAAAAACGCAGAGAAAAAAGTAAAGTTTTTTGATCGAGTTAAGAAAAATGAGTACTACTTAAAATGGATAAAAAGTCCGTTTACATATTTAACAGCTGCAATTTTACTTGCTTTATTTCAAATAATCACATTGGCTGCAACAGGTAATCCTTGGGGAGTCTCAGGTGTATTTGCTTATTGGGGTGCGTGGATCGTTGAATTATTCGGTGGATCAGTTGATAAGTGGTATTATTTTGCAAGTCCTGGTGCTCAAGCAACATTAAATGCTGGTATACTCGAACATGCTGGTACTTGGAGAAATCTTGGTATCATCTTTGGTGCATTAGCAACAGCACTTTTAGCTTCAGGCTTTAAGATCAAAAAAATCAAATCAAAGAAACAAATTATTGCTGCAATTATTGGTGGTACTCTAATGGGTTACGGTGCCAGAATTGCATATGGATGTAATATTGGTGCATTATTTAGTGGTATTGCTTCACTGTCTTTATCTGGATGGGTATTTGCAGTAGCAATGTTTATAGGTGCAATAGTGGGTAGTAAACTACTTGTTAAGTTCTTTATGTAAGGAGACTATTTTGGCTAGAGAAAAGAAAGTCGAACATTATGACGTTGTTATAATTGGTGGCGGTCCAGGTGGCTTATCAGCTGCTATATACACTGGCCGTGCTAGATTAAAGACAATACTAATAGAAAAAGCTTTAGTGGGTGGTTTAGCAACTTATACAAATGAAATTGCTAATTATCCTGGGTTCCCAGATGAACCTAAAGGTGAAACAATTACCAATTTAATGAAGAAACAAGCTCAAAATATGGGTGTTGATTTCAAATTAACAGCAGTTAAATCAGTAGATTTAATGGGCGAAGAAAAGATTGTTGAAACATTCAGAAATAAATACATTGCAAAAACAGTTATCATTGCAACTGGTGGTCGACCAAGAGTAACTGGTGGTTTAAATGAAGAAGACTTCTTATTTGATAAAGGTATTTCATTTTGTGCAACTTGTGATGCTGCTGCCAATACGGATAAACATGTAGTTGTTATCGGTTCTGGTGATGCTGCTATCGAAGAAGGTATGTTCTTAACAAAGTTTGCTAAGAAAGTTACTGTTTCTGTAATGCATGATGAAGGCATTATGGATTGTAATGAAATTGCTAAGTCCGCTGCACTTTCTAATCCAAAAATGGAGTTTGTTTGGAATTCTATTGCTCATGGTTTTGAAGGCGACGGATACCTTGATACAGTAATTCTAAAGAATGTAAAAACTGAAGAACTTATTCCAGTGTCATGTGACAACTGTTTTGAATTCATTGGTTATATTCCAAATACTGAATTATTTGAAGGTCAAGTAACTTTAACTGACAGAAAATATGTACCAGTTAATGAGAAAAAAGAAACCAATCTACCGGGAGTATTTGCCGTTGGTGATGTTACTGATAAATGGTTAAAACAAATTGCTACTGCTGTAGGTGATGGTGCTATTGCTGGTACTGCTGCTGAAAAGCATATTGCAGAAGAAGAAATTTTCAATGATAAAATTATGCAAAGTGACAAACTTGGTTTGATCTACCTTTACAATGCAATTGATCAAGATTCAAGAGAGTTCTTAGGTAACATTGAAAGTATTGAAAGTAGATTCAGTGACGATTTAGTTGTCAATCGTGTTGATATTTATAAGTCTACTGGTATTGCTGATAAATTAGGTGTTGAAAAGTTCCCTTCTATTGTTCTTACAAAGAACGGTGAAGTTGTTGAAAATCATACTATTTTATGTTCTGAAACCATTACTGAAGCTATTCAAAAATTAAACTAAAAAAGCACATATGTGCTTTTTTTTTTGGTTTCAGAAGGCTAATTTTGGGTAATATAGAATAGATAGTTATTAACAAGGAGATCAACTATGAAATTTCAATTGAATTCTTTAGTCATAAAAATCATCTTTCTAATAATAGGCTTAAATCTGATATTTGGTTCAGTGTTAATCGGTTTAACTGCAAAAGATATGATAGATCAGTACGATTATCTTCTAAATGACAGAAACTCAGAAAAAATAGATAACCTTAAATCGGAATTTGAAACAGAGATGTATCAAATAGAATCGTCAGTCACCTCGCTTGGTCAGTCAATAGAAGAAATGTATAGGGTAAATAAGTCTACTACTAAAAATCTAAATGACTTCGAAGAAAACATTGTTTCATTGTTTTCTAACTATTTAATTTCAGAAAAAGCTGTATCATTTAGCATATATACATATCTTGAACCCAATACCGAAAAAGACGTACATGATGTATGGCTCACAAAACAAGATCAGAATATGATTCGTCATGAGAAAATACCATACGAAAGATATCAATCAAAAGATAATATGGACTGGTTTTTTGATGTAAAGGAAATGGAGCAAGCTGATTGGATCTCACCTTATCACAATCGATACAATCAATATATCAGTTCTTATGTTATGCCTTTATACTATAATGACGAGTTTATTGGCATTATTGGTATGTACTTAGATATCAATCATATAAGAAACCAGTTGTCACAATACAATGAATCAATGGATGATTATTATTGGATTATCAATCAAAATAACGAAATTATTTATCATCCGATCTATAGTGAAAGTACTCTTTCTGACATGCCTATCGATATCTCACAGGCATTACCATCATTTTTAGATAGTCCAGTTGATGGTGAGCCCCATCGACATTATTTGTCCTCAATACAAAACGGATGGACTTTTATTAATACCGTTAAGTACTCCACACTTATAGCAGCCCGGATTGTAGTATTTAAGAAGGTATTTATCAGCCTAATTCTATTTAGTTTTATCTTTATTTCATTACTTCTTTTCTTTATAAGGAAATACACAAATAATATAAACTTGATGATACATGCTCTAAAAAAAGCCCAAACAGGCAATTTTTCTGAGATTGTACCCGTTGAGTTTAATGATGAAATCGGAACCCTATCACACGTCATCAATGACACTTTAGAAACAATAAGCAACGAACAGAACAAATTAAGAAGACTTAGTTATTTCAGCATTCAATCTCATTTGCCAAATCTCGAAAAATTAAAACAAGATTTACTTTTCCACAATAATACCGAAATGATATTATATTTATTAGACCTTGATAACTATAGGAGTATCAATGATTTACTCGGTAAACAAAAGAGTGATACACTGATGCATGAAATCAGTAATAAATTATTAGAAATTGAGGAACCGTGCCTTAAGTTATACCACGTTTCTGGTGATGAATTCGCTTTTCTAGACATATCCCCGGAGTTATCAAAGGTTACCAGTAAAGCCGATTATATATTAGAATCATTAAGAACATTTACATTCAGTACGAACTATCATATTACGATTACAGGTACTATCGGTATTGCAAAATACCCTGATGATGTCTCAATTAGCGGCGGCCTAATTGATTGTGCTGGTATTGCTTTATCTTTAGCCAAACAAGAAGGTAAAAATAAGTACAAATTATTTTCGCGTTTTTTACCAAATAGTCGTATTACAAAACTTGCTCTGGTAGAAGATTTTAAGCAAGCAGTAGAGAATGATGATTTTGTAATACATTATCAACCAATGGTTAATAGACATAATCGACGGGTTTGTTTAGAGGCCCTTACAAGATGGGTACATCCAACTGAAGGTCTCATACACCCTGAACAGTTTCTAAAGATTGCTGAATATACTGGTTTATTAAACGAGTTCAGCACTTTAATTTTAACAAGAGTCTGTCGAGATTATCATCAGCTAAAACAAGATGATACGTCTCCTTTAAAAATATTAATTAATCTGGCTCACAGACAGCTTTTAAATCCTTTGTTTATTTCGAATACATTATCTATCTTAAAGCAAGAAAATATCAATCCTGAAGTTTTTGATTTTGATATAACCGAAGACATTATTACCTATGATCTCGAACAATCAATAAAAAAATTAAATGCTTTAAACGTGATTGGTATCGGTGTTATTTTAGCTGATTTTGGTAAAGGTTCTTCATCTATTAAAACACTAAAAGAATTGCCTATTCAAAAGTTAAAAATTGATAGCAGTTTAATCCACGAATTACAAGATGATGATGTAAAATCACTTGTGAAAGGTATCATACAATTAGGACATCAATTGGATTTGATAATTGTTGCAGAATGTGTTGAATCCTCTGAACAATATCAAACATTACGGTCTATGAATTGTGATGAATTCCAAGGTTATTATTTTCAAGAACCACTTGAGAAAGATCTACTCATACAAAAAAACAAAGAAAAATCTATTATATGATAGATTTTTCTTAACGTGAACATTCTTATTACTTCATTCTATTTTGGTATGGTGATTATAAATTTTATGCCTTCATTGATAGAACTCATACAAGTCAGATTTCCCTTTAATTTTTGGTATACCAAATTATTGACGATATTTAATCCCAGACCTGTACCACCATCACTTCTTTTTGTTGTATAAAACGGTTCAAATATTTTTTTAGTTTGATCCGCATCAATACCCACACCATTATCTTGATAAATAATTTCAACAGACTCTTCTTTATTGATCAATTCAATCTCTATAACACCCGATTCTTGATCCATGAATCCATGTTTTAATGAGTTCATCAGAAGATTCGTCAAGATTTGATAAAAAGTACCTGGATAACTATCAATGAGAATCATATTTTCACATGTCACATTGATTTTTATGTTTGCACGTTCGAACTTGGATCCAAGACTGTTTAAAATTTCTTGTATATATTCGCATAATTCAAATTGTCTTTTACTCTCAACACTTTGATCTACTGCGACTAATTTAAAACTTTGAATTAGATCAGCTGATTGTTTCATCGTACGATGTAGCATTTTTGAACTTTCACTTACCACTTGAACAAAATCTATTACTTCATTTTTCGTAAGCTTGCCATTATCTAATTTTATTATGAACTTATCAGACCTATCTTCTAAGTTTGACGCTAAAGTAATACTTATTCCAACAGGCGTATTGATTTCATGAGCAACTCCAGCGACTAACGATCCCAAGAGAGCCATTTTTTCTGATTCAATCAATTGATTTTGTGTTTCCTGAATCGTTTTCACCGATTCTTCTAACTTTAAGGTTCTTTCTCTTACCATATCTTCTAAATGTTCTTCATGTGTAATCAAGTTCTTAACAGCACGTTTAAGTTCTTCTGTTCTTTCTTTTAGCTTTTGTTCCGTATCTTTTTTACTCGTTATATCAGAAGCTAACCCTAAATAACCTGTAATATTATTTTGTTCATCAACAATCTTGGTAACAATCAAATTCACAGTTAAGTGAGTACCATCTTTTGTAACATACGTCCATTCAGTCTCTTCATATCCCATTTTGTCAGGGATTGTTCTAAACACATCAAACCCTGATATATTTTTGTGAAACAATTTACTGAGAGTTTGACTCCTCTCAACCAATTCTGAGTGTATGTGGAATAATTCAGGCGTTTCAGCATCAATCAATTCCTCAGGTTTATATCCAAGCATGTTTTCAGCACCAATATTGAATATTTGAATCAACCCATTTGGATCTGTTGATATCACAGATAATTTTGTTGCTGAGTCCAATATATTTTGTAACTTATTGTGAGCCGATCTTATTTCAGCTTGGTTCTCTCTGATAGAAGAAATCATATGATTCATCGTTTCGCTTAACACTTGTACCTCAGTCGTTCCTGAAATATCAATGTAATTTGGTACTCCTTCATTATCGGTCTTAAGTATTTTATCAACTAATATGCTGAGTGGATTTGTAATACTACTGCTAATTAGTATTGCCAAAACAATCGATACAATCAATAGAATTATAAATACACTTATGATAATTCTTGTCATATCATAGATTCTTTTGTTGATTTCATCTTCATAATATGAAGAAGCAATATACCAATCCAAAGGTTCAAAATAGGTTACGTAAGCACGTTTTGTGTATATAAAATTATCAGGATCATCTGGCTTATCCCATAAATATTCTAAGTACTCACTATTAAAATCTGCAACTCCCATCAACTCTCTAGTGATTGGATTACCTGTTAAAGGATTGATTAATGACAATGTGTTTTGGCCGGCTAAATTTGGATGTACAAGCATATTATGATTGCTATCAAACACGAAAAAATACCCTTTAATCGTTCTACTTTCATTATTAATTTTGTTTAACTCTTTAGTAGCAGCATCATAAACTTCTAATCCTTTTTCTTCGATTTCATCGTATACGAAATCGGTTCCAACAACCCACTGCCACGGTTCAAAAAGTCTAACATAAGCCATCTTGTCCTTTTGAATACCTTTTTCTTTATACCAATAGTATTCAAAATAACCCTCAGACTTTTCCTGTACCATATCTCTTGAGTACTTGAAGACATTTTCATTATTACCTTTAAGTGCTTTAAATCGTATATCATCTAATACTTCCCCATTCAGAGAAGGTTCTTGAGTATTTAAAATCATTCTTGGATATGGTTTCTCCATCGAATGTATCCAAAAAAAACCATCTCCATACTGAGCTCGAGATATGGTTTCTATTGCTAATTGCTTAGCTTGAGACTCTGAATAAGTGCCTGTTTCAAAAGCTTTATAGATTTCTTCTAACTGAACAAACACCAAATTCGTTGTATCCTTTAACTGATTTTTCTTAGTCTCCAATAAGAATTCATCTGTTCTGAGTATATTATTATACTGAGCTTCAAT
>JABXKX010000459.1 GCA_013619035.1 Peptostreptococcaceae bacterium | reverse complement strand
CCTTTAGAAGTTATTTAGAATATAGAGGTTATGAGGTTACTTATGTTCAAAACTTCACAGATGTTAATGATAAAATAGATAATAAAGCGTTAGAAGAAGGCGATGAAGCAATGGCAGTCGCAAATCGTTTTATTGAAGAATACTATAAAGATGCAGATGCTTTAGGGGTTAGACATGCAGATGTACATCCTAAAGTTTCAGAAAATATTGGTAATATCATAAAAATGGTTAAAGTATTGATATCAAAAGGCTTTGCGTATGAAGTTGAAGGTGATGTGTATTTCGATATGAAAGCTTATAAACATTATGGTAAATTATCGGGACAAAACATTGATGATTTAGAAGCTGGTGCTCGTGTTGAAGTCAGTGAAATTAAGAAAAATCCAATGGACTTTGCTCTTTGGAAATTAAAAAAAGAGGGTCAAATTGCTTGGAAATCACCTTGGGGTGAAGGTCGTCCGGGGTGGCATATTGAATGTTCAGCAATGATCAACAAACATTTAGGTGAAACCATTGATATTCATGCTGGTGGTAAAGATTTGGTATTCCCACATCATGAAAATGAAGTGGCACAAAGTGAAGCTTATACGGGTAAAACATTAGCAAACTACTGGATGCATAATGGTTATATCAATATTGATAACAAGAAAATGTCTAAATCAGAAGGTAATTTCTTTACTGTGAGAGAGATTCTTGAAAAATACGATGCTGAAGTAGTAAGATTCTTCTTATTGTCAGTACATTATAGACATCCTGTAAACTTTAGTAGAGAACTTGTTGAGTCTGCTGCAAATGGTTTGGAAAGAATCTATACAGCTCGTGATAATATGATGCATCTACTTAAGACTGCAGAAGATGTAGTAACAGAAAAAGAGATAGATGTGTTAAACTCATACTACAGACACAAAGAAAAATTCATTGAAGCATTGGATGATGACTTTAATACTGCTGATGGTATTGCTGCCATTTTCGAATTGGTTAGAGATTTAAATAAAGATATGAACGATGAATCATCTAGAACTTATATTCTAAAAAGTATTGATCTGTTAAATGAATTAACAAGTGTTTTAGGATTATTAACAAAAGAAAATGATGATTTAGCAGATGACTTAAAAGCACTTATAGAAGAACGTCAAGAAGCTAGAAAAAACAAAGACTTTGAAAAATCAGATGAAATAAGAGACCTGCTATTGGAAAAAGGTATTGTATTAGAAGATACACCAACTGGTGTTAAGTGGTCATACAAAAGGTAAAGGTGATGAGTTGAAGCAATTTATAGATAAGATTGATCGAAGAAAATTATCAGATGATGAAGTGAAAATGATGAACGGATTAAAACTCGCTTATATTGGAGATGCTGTTTATGAAGTTTACATTCGTACTTATGTTATGAACAATTATAGATCCAGTGTTAATGAACTCAATAAAAGAGGGGTTTCGTTTGTAAAAGCTTCAGCACAGGCTAGAATTGTAGAGTATTTAAAACCATACCTTTCAGAAGCTGAATGGGCAGTCGTCATGCGAGGGAGAAACCAGAAGGTTTCAACACCTGCTAAGAATGCGAATATTAAAGATTATAAAATGGCGACTGGATTTGAAGCTTTGATTGGTTTGTTGCATTTAAAAGGTGAAAAAGAAAGATTAGAAGAATTGATCATACATGGTATCAAACATATTGATCCGGAGGTAAATGATGGCGAAAAGAGATAAGTTCATTGTGATTGCGATGGTCGTATTGCTGTTGATCTTGTGTGTGAAATCACTATGGATAGATAACTATACACCAAAGAACGATTCAGAAGAAGCATTCTATATGAAAGTAGAAAATATAATTGAAGAACAATATACGGGATGGCTATACGAATATCATCTAGTAACACCGAAAATTGTAAAAGTATCAGAAATGTCGGAAGGTGACAAGAAGTATAAAGATCTAGAAGGGGAAATTAAAACCACGGAAGGTGTTTATAAAGCAAAAGTTAGGAAATATATTCTATGGATCTTGCCATTTTCAGAAGAACGTATTTTGGAAGGGATTGAAAAATAATGAAGGTTGATTTATTAACACATACACCAGATCCTGAGAGGTTAGTCTCGACCGCTGCAAAATTATGTTATTCTAAAACGGGTACTGCTGATATCTTAGAGGGGTTAACTGATGAGAAAGTTCATAATTTTATAGAAAAACTTTCAAGTTTAGGACATGAATCCCCAATTGAACACGTTTCATTTACTTTTGCAGTAGAAGGTGTGAGTCGTGTTTTAACACACCAACTCGTAAGACATAGAATTGCATCTTTTTCACAACAATCGCAAAGGTATGTTAAATTAGATCAATTTGAATTTGTTATGCCTCCGATGATTGAAAAAAATCCGAAGGCGAAAGAGATATTCTTAACAGCAATGAAAGAAGATCAACAACATTATGATGAATTAGTTGAATCTTTAGAAGAAAGCTATTATAATGAGTTTCTGTCTGAAGGTTATTCAGACAAAAAATCAAAAAGTTTTGCAGAGAAGAAAGCAATAGAAGATGCTAGATTTGTATTTCCTAATGCCTGTGAGACAAAAATGATATTTACGATGAACGCAAGAACCTTAATGCATTTCTTTAAACACCGTTGTTGTGACCGTGCGCAATGGGAAATTCGAGATATGGCAGATGCTATGTTAGAGCTTGTTAAAGAAGTATCACCTACTTTATTTAAGTATGCTGGACCTAACTGTGTAGGTAGTAACTGTCCTGAAGGTGTAATGACTTGTGGTAAGATGAAAGAAAAAAGGGCTTATTATTTAAAGGGAGAATAAATGAACGATAACGATTATATGATAGAAGGAAGAAATCCTGTACTAGAAGCCATTCAGTCAGGTCGTGATATTAACAAGTTGATGGTTGCTGATGGACAAAAAGAAGGTTCAATCAAGAAAATCATTGCAATAGCAAAAGAAAAAGGTATTGTGATATCATATGTGGATAGACAAAAAATCAATGGTTTATCACAATCAGATAACCATCAAGGGGTTATTGCATTTGTAGCAGCATATGATTATAAAGACTTAGAAGATCTATTAAATGAAGTACAAGAAAAAGAAGAAGCGCCGTTCTTTATTATTTTAGATGAAATAAACGATCCGCATAATTTAGGATCTATTATGAGAACTGCTGATGCAGTTGGTGCTCATGGTATTATTATTCCAAAACGAAGAGCTGTAGGTTTAACGCCTGTAGTAGCTAAGACCTCTGCTGGTGCTATTGAGTATGTGCCTGTTTGTAGAGTGACTAACCTAGCAAGAACAATTGATACTTTAAAAGAAAGAAATATTTGGATAGCGGGTGCTGATATGACTGGTGAACAAACTCATTTTCAGGCTGACTTTAAAGGTGCCATTGCTTTAGTAATGGGAAATGAAGGTCAAGGACTTAGCCGTTTGGTTAAAGAAAAATGTGACTTCTTAGTTAATATTCCCATGATTGGAAAAGTTTCCTCATTAAATGCTTCTGTTGCGGCATCAGTAATTATGTATGAAATCTTTAAACAAAGGCAAGGCTAATATGAGTCATCATAAAACGGTTCTATTTGTAGATGGTTATAATATTTTGAATGCTTGGCCAGATTTGAAACGTTTATTGGAAGTTGATCTTGAGGGTGCAAGAGAAAAATTGAATGACTATATGTTTGAATATGCTGCTTATTACGGTGAAGAAGTTTGTGTTGTGTATGATGCTTATATGACTCACTCGAAAAAAGAAAACATAGAAAAAGTCAATCGCGTTAAGATTGTTTATACCAAAGAGAATCAAACTGCCGATACTTATATTGAAAGAGAAGTGAAAAAGTTATCATCCGATGTTCGTATTCTTGTTAGAGTTGCTACTTCAGATTGGGTTCAACAAAGACAAATTCTCGGAAATGGCGGCATTCGAATGACCCCTTGGGAATTAAAAGATAAATGTGTTAGAATAAGAAGGAAGATTGAAAGAAGCATTCAGAAAGAGCAAGAACACACTAAAGAAGCAGAAATAAGTCGTCATTCTTTAAAAAATCTAGGAAATTTGTTGAAAGAACATGAAAAATAATTAAATTGGGTATTTACTTATGGTCAGGGAGTGATTATAATGAGTTCTGGTACATCTGCAAAACACATTAAAACTGAAGACTATAAAACAATGCCAGATGAATTAATTGCAACTTGGGCAAATGAGGGAGACGTGTTCGCTCTTGATTTCCTAATACGGAAGTACAAGAATTTTGTTAAAGCAAAATCAAGATCGTATTTTCTTATTGGAGGCGACCCAGAAGATATTATTCAAGAAGGTATGATCGGTCTTTTTAAAGCCATTAGAGATTATGATGTTGAGAAGAATTCGAATTTTAAAGCTTTTGCAGAGCTGTGTGTGAAAAGGCAAATCATAACAGCGATAAAAACAGCAACTAGACAAAAGCATATTCCTTTAAACTCATATGTTTCTTTGAACAAACCAATATATAATGATGATTCGGAACGTACACTTTTAGATGTTCTAAAAGGTAAACGTTCAATGAATCCTGAAACGTTGTATATATCTCGCGAAGAAGTAACATCTATAAAAGAAAAAATTGGCAAGATCCTCAGTAAATTCGAGTGGGAAGTTTTAACTTGTTACTTAGCTGGAGAATCTTATCAAGAGATTGCAACAGATCTTAATAAACCTGTGAAATCAATAGATAACGCTTTGCAGAGAGTGAAAAAGAAAATAGAAAAATATTTAAAGATAGATTTTGAAATGGATTAGTCATTCAAAATACTTGAAACCTTAGTTGACATTTTTATATTAGTGTGTTAATTTAATAAGGTAACGGTATTTTGGATACGTATATATAAATATCTAAAAGTTTAGGAGGTGTCTGAAGTGAGAGTGAATATTACTTTAGCTTGTACAGAGTGTAAGCAAAGAAACTATAACACAAGCAAAAATAAGAAAAATAATCCTGATAGATTAGAACTTAAGAAGTATTGTAGATTCTGTAAGACTCATACAAATCATAAGGAAACTAAATAGTTTAAGGATGTGGAATAGTGGCTGTTCAAACAAAAAAGAAAACAAGTCCATTCAAAGGTATCAGAATGGAACTGAAAAAAGTTAGCTGGCCGAATCGTAAAGAAGTTGGTCAATATACTGCAGTAGTGTTTGCTATGTGTGTTTCAGTTGGCGCTATGATAGCAGTATGTGATGCCGTGTTTAGTTATTTGTTCAGATTAATCGTTGGTTAATAACAACTATATTATGATAAGGGAGGGCGGAGTGTTACAGATGTAGCACTATTCAGTATGTCAAAAGAAGCTAAATGGTATGTTGTTCATACATACTCAGGTCATGAAAATAAGGTAAAAGCAAATATCGAAGCAATCGTTGAAAATAGAGGCAAAACTGACCTTATATTAGAAATTGCTGTCCCTACCGAAGAAATAGTTGAAATTAAAAACGGTAAGAAAAAAGTGAAACAAAGAAAGATATTCCCAGGTTATTGTCTTGTAAAGATGTTGATGACAGATGAGTCATGGTACATCGTTAGAAATACCAGAGGAGTAACTGGATTTGTTGGACCAGAATCAAAACCGATTCCATTAACAGAAGAAGAAATTGTTAAAATGGGTATCGAAAAACATGTGATTGAAATCGATGTTGTTGAAGGGGATAGCATTAAAGTTGTCTCAGGTCCATTTGAAGGATTCGAAGGTATTGTTAAAGAAGTAAACATGGAAAAGCAAATTTTACATGTTTCTATTTCGATGTTTGGAAGAGAAACACCAGTAGAACTTGACTTTATACAAGTTGAAAAAGAATAACATATCATAAACTCATTCGAGGAGGTGAAACAAAATGGCAAAGAAATTAGTAAGTTTAGTAAAATTACAAATTCCTGCAGGAAAGGCAACTCCAGCACCACCAGTTGGTTCGGCGTTAGGTCCTCATGGTCTTAATATCATGCAATTCTGTAAAGAATTCAACGCTAAAACTGCAGATCAACCAGGAATGATTATTCCAGTTGTAATCAGTGTATATCAAGATAGATCATACACATTTATCACTAAGACTCCACCAGCAGCAATTCTTTTAAAGAAAGCGGCTAAAATTGATAAAGCTTCAGGCGAACCTCATTCAGTAAAGGTTGCTACAATCACAAAGGCACAATGTCAAGAGATTGCAGAAATCAAGAAAGCAGATTTAAATGCAGCTAACATCGAAACAGCTACTAGCATGATCATGGGTACAGCTAGAAGTATGGGTATTGTAGTAGAAGGATAATAATCACGTGGGAGGCGTAAGCCGTTGGTACCACTAGGAGGATTAAAAATGGCAAAATTAAGCAAGAATTATGCTGATGCTATGAAGAAAATCGAAAAGTCTAAATTGTATGATGTAGACGAAGCGGTTGTTCTTTTAAAAGATATAGCTAAAGCTAAGTTTGATGAAACTGTAGAAGTACATTTTAAAATGGGTGTTGATGGTAGACATGCTGATCAACAAGTAAGAGGTGCAATCGTATTACCTCATGGTACTGGAAATTCGAAGAAGGTACTAGTAATTGCTAAAGGCGAAAAAGCTGAAGAAGCTAGAGCTGCTGGCGCTGACTTTGTTGGTGCAGAAGATATGGTAGAGAAGATTCAAAAAGAAAACTGGTTTGACTATGATGTAATTGTAGCGACTCCAGATATGATGGGTCTTATCGGTAGATTAGGTAGAGTATTAGGTCCTAAAGGATTAATGCCAAACCCTAAATCAGGTACTGTAACTTTTGATCTTACAAAAGCAGTAAATGAAATCAAAGCTGGTAAAGTTGAGTATAGATTAGATAAAACTAACATTATTCACTGTTCAATTGGTAAAATTTCTTTCGAGAAAGATCAACTAGTTGAAAACATGGATGCTTTAATGGAAGCAATCAATAAAGCTAGACCGGCTGCAGCAAAAGGAACTTACTTAAGATCTGTAATTTTAACTTCGACTATGAGTCCTGGTATTAAGTTAAACGCTGCAAAGTTATAATGTGTAAATTAAAGTTGACATAGGTTCGCTTTAATGATAAACTGCATAAGAAATATAAATATGAGTATTCACCATAGACAGTAGGGGCTAAGGCTTAATAATCCTACCGAGGTATAAATAGATTAAATTTATTACCTCTTCGTCTATACGGAGAGGTTTTTTTAAGATATTCGGTGAATTCCCTAAATCTGAACAAGGAGGTGGACAAATGTCTCAAAACTTTGAAAACAAAAAAGTAGTAGTTGAAGAAATTCGTGAAAAGTTTTCGAATGCTAAGTCAGCAATTCTTGTGGATTATAGAGGTCTTACAGTTGCAGAAGCAACTGAGTTAAGAACTAAATTCAGAGAAGCTGGTGTTGAGTATAAAGTTTATAAGAACAACTTAATGAAATTAGCAATTAAGGAAAGTTCTTTCGAAGGTTTAACAGCAGATCTTGCTGGTCCAAACGCAATTGCTTTTGGATACGAAGATCCTGTAACGCCTGCAAAAATCGTTAAAGATTTCGCTAAAGATCATTCTAACTTAGAATTAAAAGCTGGTGTTGTTGAAGGCGAATACTATGATAATGTTAAAATTATCGAAATCGCTGATATCCCATCAAGAGAAGTATTACTTTCAAGACTTGTTGGTTCATTCCAAGCTCCTATCTCGACTTTCGCTTACTTAGTAAAGAATATCGTTGATAAGAGAGTTGAAGAAGGCGAAGCAAATGTACAACCAGAAGCTGTTGAAGCTCCTGTTGAAGAATCTGTAGAACAAGCTGACTCTGTTGAAACAACAGAAAAAGCATAATAAATTATTCGGAGGTGTATTATGAACAAAGAGCAAATTATTGATGCAATTAAGGAAATGACTGTATTAGAATTAAACGAATTAGTAAAAGCTTGTGAAGATGAGTTTGGCGTATCTGCTGCTGCTCCTGCTGCTGCTGCTGCTGTTGGCGGAGAAGCTGCCGTTGCTGAGCAAACTGAGTTTGACGTAATTTTAGCTAACACTGGCGCTAAGAAAATTGGCGTAATCAAAGTAGTTAGAGAAATCACTGGTTTAGGACTTAAAGAAGCAAAAGCATTAGTTGATGGCGCACCAGGCGCAATCAAAGAAGGCGTTGCTAAAGACGAAGCTGAAGTAATGAAAGCTAAGTTAGAAGAAGCTGGAGCTGCTGTAGAGCTTAAGTAATTTCAAATTAATTTCATAAAAATGGATTTCAGTAATGAAATCCATTTTTTTCTTTATGTGAACCTTTGTTTAGAACAATAATATATAGGTATAATAAATACATTAAAATCATTGACGAACAAGGTCTTATATGATATAGTTTTAAAATGGCATAAGTAGCGATATGTCTTTTTGCGCGTTTAAAAGGTGCAAAAAAGAGTATCGACTATTTGTCATGAATTTTAACGTAAAGAGAATGAAGATTCTCTTAAAATAAACAATAAAAAATTGCTTAAGGGGTGAACAGTTGATGCCGCAACCTATACAACTTGGAAATGCTGAAAGAATGAGTTTTTCAAAGGTTAAAGATGTAATTGAAAAACCTAATCTAGTTGAAGTACAAAAGAAATCATTTAGATGGTTCTTAGAAACAGGATTAATGGAAGCTTTCAATGACATTTCACCAATCAAAGATTATACGGAAAACTTAGTGTTAGAATTCGTAGATTACGAATTAGAAGACAAGGCAAAGTATGATATCGAAGAATGTAAAGATAGAGATGTAACTTATGCTAAACCTTTAAAGGTTCAGGTAAGGTTCATTAACAAGGAAACTGGCGAAGTTAAAGAACAAAAAGTATTCATGGGTGACTTCCCTATGATGACATCAAAAGGAACTTTTGTTATTAATGGAGCAGAGCGTGTAATTGTTTCGCAATTGGTACGTTCGCCAGGACCGTACTATGATATGAAGTTTGATAAAGTTGGTTCTAAATTGTATTCTACAACTGTAATCCCAAATCGTGGTGCGTGGTTAGAATATGAAACGGATTCTAATGATATTATCTCAGTTAGAATTGATCGTACAAGAAAGTTGCCTGCAACGGTCTTAATAAGAGCTTTAGGTTTCGAAACTGATCATGAAATCATTGGTATTTTTGGTGAGTCTGAAAGATTATTAAGAACATTGGAAAAAGATTCAACAACTTCTCAAGATGAAGCTTTAGTTGAAATCTACAAAAAGTTACGTCCGGGTGAGCCGCCTAACGTTGACAATGCTAAGAGTTTATTATTCTCTCTTCTATTTGATGATAAGAGATATGACTTAGCAAAAGTTGGCCGTTATAAGTACAATAAAAAATTAGGTGTTGCCGATCGTATTATGGAAACCGTAACAACTGAAAACATCGTTGATCCTAGAACTGGTGAAATCCTTTTCGAAGAAGGACATAAACTATCAGAAGCGGATGCTTTTGTTGTAGAAAATGCTGGAATTAAAGTAGCTAATGTTATCAATCCTGAAGGCGAAGAAGTCAAGGTAGTTGGTAGTCATTTCGTAGATTTAGACCAGTATGTTTCATATGATGGCATTAAAGTTAAAGGTAAAGTACATTACCCTTCATTGATGCACATTTTGGAAAATTACTCTGATGAAGACGATATCGTTGAACAGATTAATTTGAATGCAAAAAAAGATCGTAAAAAAGATGAATCTAATGATCGATTAGTGCCTAAAAACATTATTGTTGATGATATTATCGCATCATTTAGCTACATTTTAAACTTAGCTCAAAACATTGGTCGTACAGATGATATTGACCATTTAGGTAACAGAAGAATTCGTTCTGTTGGTGAGCTTTTACAAAACCAATTTAGAATTGGTCTATCTAGAATGGAAAGAGTTGTTCGTGAAAGAATGACAATTCAAGATATGGAAGCAATTACACCACAGGCACTTATTAACATCCGTCCTGTTACAGCAGCTATTAAAGAATTCTTTGGTAGTTCACAGTTATCTCAGTTCATGGATCAAAACAATCCACTTGCTGAGCTTACAAACCTAAGAAGATTATCTGCCTTAGGTCCAGGTGGTCTTTCGAGAGAAAGAGCTGGTTTCGAGGTGCGTGACGTTCATTATTCTCATTATGGAAGAATGTGTCCAATTGAAACACCTGAGGGTCCAAACATCGGTTTGATCGGTAACTTAAGTATTTTTGCTGAAATCAACGAGTATGGATTTGTAGAGGCACCTTATAATATTGTTGAAAAAGGAACTGGTCGTGCGACTGGTGAGATTAGATACATGAGTGCCGATGAAGAAAAAGATTCAGTAATCATTCCGGCTTCAGAGCCCCTTGATGAGAATGGTTACATTATTAATAAGAATGTTGTTGGTAGAAGAAAGGCTGATATCAAAGAATTTGCAAGAGAAGATGTATCTTTGATGGAAGTTTCGCCACAACAAATGATTTCTGTAGCAACAGCATTAATTCCGTTCCTTGAGAACGATGATGCCAACAGAGCCCTAATGGGAGCGAACATGCAGAAGCAGGCGGTGCCTCTTCTAGTTGCTGATTCTCCAATTATTGGTACTGGTATGGAATATTTCGCAGCAAGAGATTCAGGGGCTGTAAATATCGCGCCAGCTGATTCTACTGTTGAGTATGTCTCTGCTACTAAGATTGTTTTAAAACGTGATGACAGTCATCAAAGAGACGAATATGAACTTCTTAAGTTTAAACGTTCTAACCAAGGTACGTGTGTTAACCAAACACCTCTTGTTAGTAAAGGACAAAAAATAAAAGCGGGTCATATTATTTCTGATGGACCATCAACTCATAATGGAGAGATGGCTCTAGGAACAAACTTACAAATTGCATTCATGACATGGAATGGATACAACTATGAGGATGCGATTCTTCTTAGTGAAGAGTTGGTAAGAAAAGACGCTTTAACATCTATTCATATTGAAGAATACGAATGTGAAGCTAGAGATACAAAATTAGGACCTGAAGAAATCACTAGAGATATTCCTAACGTTGGTGAAGATGCACTTAAAGATCTTGATGAGCGTGGTATTATCAGAATTGGTGCTGAAATAGGACCTGGAGATATATTAGTTGGTAAAGTAACACCTAAAGGTGAAACTGAGTTAACTGCAGAAGAAAGATTATTAAGAGCTATCTTCGGTGAGAAGGCTAGAGAAGTAAGAGATACTTCTTTAAAAGCACCTCATGGTGAGTCTGGTATCATCGTAGATGTAAAAGTATTTGTAAGAGAGAATGGTGATGAATTGTCACCAGGCGTAAACTTACTAGTAAGAGTTTATATCGCTAAGAAGCGTAAGATAAATGTTGGAGACAAAATGGCGGGTCGTCATGGTAATAAGGGTGTTATCTCTAAAATATTACCACTTGAGGATATGCCTTTTGCTGAAGATGGAACGCCTGTACAAATCATACTGAACCCACTTGGGGTACCATCACGTATGAATATCGGACAGGTATTAGAGATTCACTTAGGATTGGCTGCTAAGAAATTAGGTTGGAACGTTGCTACTATGGCCTTTGATGGGGCTAAAGAGGGACAAATCTCTGATCTTCTTGATGAAGCGGGTTATCCAAGATCGGGTAAGCTAAAACTTAGAGATGGTAGAACGGGAGAATACTTCGACAACCCTGTTACAGTTGGTTACATGTATATGTTAAAACTGCATCACCTTGTTGCTGATAAGATCCATGCACGTTCAACTGGACCATACTCACTTGTAACTCAACAGCCATTGGGTGGTAAAGCGCAATTTGGTGGACAGAGATTTGGTGAGATGGAGGTATGGGCACTTGAAGCATATGGTGCTGCATATACATTACAGGAAATCTTAACAGTTAAGTCAGATGACGTTGTAGGTCGTGTTAAGGCATACGAAGCGATTGTTAAGGGTGAAAATATTCCTGAGCCAGGTATTCCTGAATCATTTAAAGTATTAATTAAAGAATTCCAATCACTTGCGTTGGATGTTAGTGTAATAAAATCAGGTGCAGGCGAAGTCGAAATTAAAGAGGGTGCAGATGAATTTGCAGATGACCCTTCTGATTTAGATGATTTAGTAGTAAATGATGCTGAACTTGGTGATGGTGTTCTAATCGAAGATGAAACTGGTGAAGTTATAGAAGAAGAATTTGATGAAGAAGCATTTTCTGCTGATGAAATCATACCAGTTGAAGAATTAAGCATAGATTTTGAAGACTAACTAGTAGCAGCTTTATGCTGCTACGCACACTAGGTGAAGCGATTACTTATGAAGGGAGCGAAAACCTTGCTAGAGTTTGATAATTTTGATTCCATAAAAATTCGTTTAGCATCTCCTGAGAAGATCAGAAGTTGGTCTAGAGGAGAAGTTAAAAAACCAGAGACTATTAACTACAGAACATTAAAGCCCGAAAAAGAGGGCCTATTCTGTGAAAAAATCTTTGGACCTACAAAAGACTGGGAATGTCATTGTGGGAAATATAAAAGAGTACGTTATAAAGGGGTTATTTGTGACCGTTGTGGCGTTGAAGTAACAAAAGCTAAAGTGCGTCGTGAAAGAATGGGACATATTGAATTAGCAGCTCCTGTTTCACACATTTGGTACTTTAGAGGTATTCCATCAAAAATGGGTATCTTGCTTGATATGTCTCCAAGATCGTTAGAGAAGATCTTATACTTCGCTGCTTACATTGTAACAGAGTCAGGTGACACAGCATTAACTCACAAACAAGTTCTTTCTGAGAAGGAATATAGTGATGCTAGAGAGCAATATGGTAACCGTTTCAAAGCAGGAATGGGTGCTGAATCAGTAAAAACAATTTTACAACAGATCAACCTTGATGTATTAAGAGAAGAATTAAGAGCTCAATACAAAGAAGCAACTGGTCAAAAGAAAGTAAAATTAATTAGAAGATTAGAAGTAGTAGATAACTTTAGAGAATCTGGAAATCACCCTGATTGGATGATCATGGATGTTGTACCAGTTATCCCACCTGATTTAAGACCTATGGTTCAATTAGATGGTGGTCGTTTCGCTACTTCAGACTTAAATGACTTATACAGAAGAGTTATTAATAGAAACAACCGTCTAAAGAGACTTTTAGAATTAGGTGCTCCTGATATTATTGTTAGAAATGAAAAACGTATGCTTCAAGAAGCAGTTGATTCATTAATTGATAATGGTAGAAGAGGTCGTCCTGTAACTGGACCTGGTAATAGACCGTTAAGATCATTATCAGATATGCTTAAAGGTAAACAAGGTCGTTTCAGACAAAACTTACTTGGTAAGCGTGTTGACTATTCAGGTCGTTCGGTTATCGTAGTTGGTCCATCACTTAAGTTCTACCAATGTGGTTTACCTAAGAAGATGGCACTAGAGTTATTCAAACCTTTCGTAATGAAACGTTTGGTTCAAGAAGAAATTGTTCACAACATTAAAAGTGCTAAAAGAATGGTTGAGCGTGCGAAACCTGAAGTTTGGCCAATTGTTGAAGATGTTATAAAAAATCACCCAGTATTACTAAATAGAGCACCTACGCTTCATAGACTTGGTATCCAAGCATTTGAGCCCGTGTTAGTAGAAGGTAAAGCAATTCGATTACATCCACTTGTATGTACAGCATACAATGCCGATTTCGATGGTGATCAGATGGCGGTACATGTACCTTTATCTGTAGAAGCACAAGCAGAAGCTAGATACTTAATGTTATCAGTAAATAACATCTTAGCTCCAAAAGATGGTTTGCCGATTACAACACCTACTCAGGATATGGTTCTTGGTGGCTACTACTTAACTCTACATGTTGAGGGTGTTAAAGGTGAAGGTAAAATATTTAAAGATTTTGATGAAATGTTCTTAGCATATAAAAGTGGTTCGGTTCACTTACATGCTAAAGTAGGTGTTAGAGTAAAATTAAATGAAAATGATCCTGGGAAAGTTGTTGAATCAACAGTTGGACGTTTCATCTTAAACTCTGAAATTCCTCAACATTTAGGATTTGTTGATAGAGAAGTTGATGCATATGGATTAGAAATTGATTTCTTATGTACTAAAAAAGATTTAGAAAATATTATTGCACATTGTTATGAAGTTACTGGTAACACTGTAACGGCTCAAATCATGGATTCAATTAAAGATTTAGGCTTTAGATATTCTACTCAATCTGGCATTTCAGTTGGTGTAGAGGATATGATTATTCCAAAAAACAAATGGAAAATTGTTGAAGTCTCTAGAAATAAAGTAGAAAAATATCAAGCAGCTTTCAAACGTGGTTTCTTAACAGAAGAAGAAAGATATGAAGGTATTATTCAAACTTGGACTCAAACAACTGAAGATGTAACAAATGAACTAATGGATTCAATGCCTAGATTAAACAATATCGCAATCATGGCTACATCTGGAGCCCGTGGTTCGAGAAACCAGATCAGACAGTTAGGTGCGATGCGTGGTCTTATGGCCAATGCAACTGGTAAAACAGTTGAGATTCCAATCTTATCGAACTTCCGTGAAGGATTATCTGTACTAGAGTACTTTATCTCGACAACTGGTGCGAGAAAAGGACTTGCGGATACAGCGCTTAGAACTGCCGATTCAGGGTACTTAACAAGAAGACTAGTTGATGTAGCGCAGGATGTTATCGTAAGAGAAATGGATTGTGGTGCTGTTACAGGGATTGTTGTTAGAGATATTTCTGAAAATGGTCAAGTAATTGAAGGTTTAGCTGAAAGAGTTGAAGGGCGTTATCCAGTAAAGGATCTTATGCATCCTGAAACGGGGGAATTACTAGCACCTCATGATGTTATGATTAGCAAAAAAGTTGCTGCTTCAATTGTAGAAGCAGGAATTGTGGAAGTTGAACTTCGTTCTGTACTTAATTGTGAAGCAGAAACAGGTGTTTGCTGTACATGTTATGGTAAAAACTTAGCAACAGGTCAGCCAATGTATATTGGTGAGGCTGTTGGTACAATTGCCGCTCAATCAATCGGTGAGCCGGGTACGCAGTTAACAATGAGAACATTCCATACTGGTGGTGTTGCGGGAGCCGATATTACTCAGGGTCTTCCGAGAGTCGAGGAGCTTTTCGAGGGTCGTAAGCCAAAAGGTATGTCAGTAATTGCTGAAATGGATGGACGTATTTCGTTCCAAGAGACTAAACGTAAACAGGAAGCTGTTATAACAAATGAAGCTGGTGAAACTTTTGCTGCTCAAATCGTATTCGGATCTCGTTTAAGAGTTCAAGAGGGTGATTATGTTAAAGCGGGAGATAAGCTGACTGAAGGTTCGATAAATCCTCATGATATTCTAAGAGTTGTTGGGGTAAATGGTGTACAAGCTTATATCGTTAAAGAAATTCAAGTTGTATACCGTCTTCAAGGTGTTGATATTGATGATAAACACATTGAAGTTATTGTAAGACAAATGTTATCTAAGATTAGAGTTGATGAAACTGGTGATTCAGATTACTTGCCAGGTCGTATGATCAACTACAAAGTATTTAAAGAAGTTAACGCAAAATTAATTGCTGAAAAGAAAGAGCCAATGGAAGGTACTAGAGCATTATACGGTATCACAAAAGCATCTTTAGCAACTGATTCGTTCTTATCTGCAGCATCATTCCAGGAAACAACAAGAGTTCTTACGGATGCGGCTGTTAAAGGTAAAGAAGATAAACTTCTTGGATTAAAAGAGAATGTTATCATTGGTAAATTAATACCAGCTGGTACAGGTCTTAGAAAATACAAAAATGTTGCTTACGAAAGAAAAAATGAAATAGATATGCAAGACGTATTCTTATAAATTGTAAGACCCAAAAGTATTTTGTTATTTTTATTGACAATAATACTTTTGGGGTGTTACAATGTTTGAGTATGTTATCTTGAATATATAATGCTCAAGATGGATTCGACATAGTACGAATCAAAAGTAAGGGGTGTTCTATGGATTTAAAAAACTTAGAAACAGCTCCACAGAGGAAAATCGGTATCAAACAATCGCTAAAAGCAGTACGTACGGGGAAAGCAGAAGCTTTGTTTATTGCAAAGGATGCAGAACAGTATGTGGTTCGAAGCGTTGTTGAGTTAGCCCAAGAACATAATGTGCCTATAGTTTATATAGAAAACATGTTGGTCTTAGGCAAAGCTTGTAATATTGACGTTGGTGCTGCGACGGCAGTTATTGTTAAATAAAATGACTATATTTTCAAACCAAATTAAAATTCGAGAGGAGGTGCATGGATGCCAACTATTAACCAATTAGTGAAGAAAGGTAGAAAGCAATCGGAAACGAAATCGACTGCTCCTGCTTTAAACAGAAGTTTCAACTCTTTAAAGAGACAAGCTACTAAAGCTAAATCTCCACAAAAAAGAGGTGTTTGTACTTCAGTTAAAACAGTTACGCCTAAGAAGCCAAACTCTGCCCTTAGAAAAGTTGCAAGAGTTAGACTTTCAAACGGTTTAGAAGTTACAGCTTACATCCCAGGTGAAGGACACAACTTGCAAGAGCATAGTGTTGTTTTAATCCGTGGTGGTAGAATCAAAGATTTACCAGGTTGTAGATATCATATCGTCAGAGGTGTGCTTGATACATCAGGTGTTGCTGATAGAAATCAATCAAGATCTAAATACGGTACTAAGAGACCAAAAGCAAAAAAGAAGTAATCATCAAAGAGCCTTTACTTCGGTAGAGGCTTCATATAGTCAATAAAAAAAGCACGCTACGACATTTAGTAAATACTAATTTGTCGAGTACCGATGAAATAAGTTATAATTAAGGAGGGAAGTAAAGTGCCTAGAAAAGGAAAAGTTCCAGTAAGAAAAGTTTTACCAGATCCAGTACATGGTAGCATGGTAGTTGCAAAGTTAATCAACTCTATTATGTTAGATGGTAAAAAAGGTACCGCTCAAAGAATCGTTTACGATGCATTTGAGATGATTACAGAAAAAACAGGTAAAGATGCTGTTGAAGTATTTGAAACAGCAATGACTAATATTATGCCTATGTTAGAAGTTAAATCAAGAAGAGTTGGTGGATCAAACTACCAAGTTCCTATGGAAGTTCGTCCAGTAAGAAGACAAACTTTAGGATTAAGATGGTTAACTACATTCACGAGAAAACGTGGAGAGAGAACTATGTCTGAAAGATTAGCTAAAGAAATCATGGATGCAGCCAATAACACTGGTGGAACTGTGAAGAAAAAAGAAGATACACATAAGATGGCAGAAGCGAACAGAGCATTTGCACACTATAGATTCTAGTATGACGGCTTAATGAGTCTTGGAAGGAGGAACAATTCGTGTCAAGACAGTTCCCATTAGAAAAAACAAGAAATATCGGCATCATGGCACATATCGATGCTGGTAAGACAACAACAACTGAAAGAATCCTCTATTACACTGGTGTTTCTCACAAAATTGGTGAGGTTCATGATGGTGCAGCTACTATGGACTGGATGGAGCAAGAGCAAGAGAGAGGTATCACAATTACTTCTGCTGCTACAACTTGTGAATGGAAAAAAAATAGAATCAACATCATCGATACGCCAGGTCACGTTGACTTCACAGTAGAAGTTGAAAGATCATTAAAAGTATTAGATGGCGCGGTTGCTGTATTCTGTGCTAAGGGTGGGGTTGAACCTCAGTCTGAAACTGTTTGGAGACAAGCGGTGAAGTACAAAGTACCTAGAATGGCATTCGTAAATAAAATGGATATTACAGGCGCAGACTTCTTCAGAGTAGTTGATATGATGAAAGAAAGATTATCTGCAAATGCTATTCCAATTCAAGTACCAATTGGTGCTGAAGATAAATTCCAAGGTATCGTTAACTTATTAACTATGAAAGCTCATATTTATAAGGACGACTTAGGAGAAGATATCGAGATCACTGATATCCCTGCTGACTTAGTAGAAATTGCTGAGGAAAAAAGAGGTGAAATGATCGAAGCAATCGCTGAAACTAATGAAGAAATGATGATGGCTTACCTTGAAGGTGAAGAAATCGCTCATGATGATTTAGTAAAAGCATTAAGAATTGCTACTATTGATAATATAATTGTACCTGTATTATGTGGTACTGCATACAAGAACAAAGGTGTTCAAATTTTACTTGACGCTGTTCTTGATTACATGCCAGCACCAACAGATGTAGTTTCAATTAAAGGTATAGATCCAGAAACAGATGAAGAAATTGCTAGACCTGCTGATGATAATGGTCCATTTGCTGCTTTAGCATTTAAGATCATGACAGATCCTTTTGTAGGTAAGTTATCATTCTTCAGAGTTTACTCTGGAACGTTAGATTCAGGATCTTACGTATTCAACTCTACTAAAAACAAAAAAGAAAGAGTTGGTAGAATCCTACAAATGCATGCGAATAAGAGAGAAGAAATCAAAAAGGTTTATTCTGGAGATATCGCTGCAGCAATCGGTCTTAAGTTCACAACAACTGGTGATACATTATGTTCACAAGATGATTTGGTTGTTCTTGAGTCGATGGAATTCCCTGAGCCGGTTATTAGAGTTGCTATTGAACCTAAAACAAGAGCTTCTCAAGAAAAGATGGGTGTTGGCCTTTCGAAGTTAGCTGAAGAAGATCCAACATTCAAGACTTACACTGATGAAGAAACTGGACAGGTTATCATTGCTGGTATGGGTGAACTTCACCTTGAAATCATCGTTGATAGATTATTAAGAGAGTTTAAAGTTGAAGCGAACATTGGTGCGCCTCAAGTTGCTTATAAAGAAACTATCACTAAAGAAGTTACTATTGAGTACAAACACTCTAAGCAATCAGGTGGTAAAGGTCAATACGGTCATGTTAAAATGAAGTTCAGACCTAGAACTCCTGGTGAAGGTTATAACTTCGTTAACTCTGTTTCTGGTGGATCTGTTCCTAGAGAATACATCGAACCAGTTAACCAAGGTATCAAAGCTTCTTTAGCTAATGGTATCTTAGCAGGTTATGAAGTTGTTGACATCGAAGCTGAATTATATGATGGTTCATACCATGAAGTCGATTCATCTGAGATGGCATTTAAACTTGCTGCTTCTATGGCTTTCAAGGAAGCTATGAGAAAAGGTGCAGCAGTGATACTTGAGCCAATGATGAAAGTCGAAGTAGTGGTTCCAGAAGAATATCTAGGTGATGTTATGGGAGATATTAACTCTCGTAGAGGTCAGTTAGAAGGTATGGATGCAATAGATGGTGCTCAAGTTATTAAGGCACATGTTCCATTATCAGAAATGTTCGGTTACTCTACTGACTTAAGATCTAAGTCTCAAGGTAGAGGTAACTATACTATGCAGTTCAGTCACTATGTGCATGTTCCTAATTCAATTAGTGAAAAAATCATGGGTGATAAAAAATAAATTTTTATAAAGGGAGGAATTTCAAGAATGGCTAAGCAAAAATTTGAAAGAAATAAACCACACGTTAATGTTGGAACTATTGGTCACGTAGACCACGGTAAAACAACTTTAACAGCTGCAATCACTAAAGTACTTTTCGATAGATACGGTCTTGGTGAGAAAGTAGACTTCGAGAATATCGATAAAGCTCCAGAAGAGAGAGAAAGAGGTATCACTATCTCTACAGCTCACGTTGAGTATGAAACTCCTAACAGACATTACGCTCACGTTGACTGTCCAGGCCATGCCGATTATGTAAAGAACATGATCACTGGTGCTGCTCAAATGGACGGATCTATCTTAGTTGTTTCTGCAGCAGATGGTCCTATGCCTCAAACTAGAGAGCATATCTTATTATCACGTCAAGTTGGTGTTCCATACATCGTTGTTTTCTTAAACAAATGTGACATGGTTGATGATGAGGAATTATTAGAGTTAGTTGAAATGGAAGTAAGAGAATTATTAGACGCTTACGATTTCCCAGGTGATGATACTCCAATCATTAGAGGTTCTGCATTATTAGCTCTTGAAGATTCATCTTCTGCATGGGGTGATAAGATTGTTGAATTATTCGAAATCGTTGATGAGTATGTTCCAGAGCCAGAGAGAGATACTGATAAGCCTTTCTTAATGCCAGTTGAGGACGTATTCTCTATCACAGGTAGAGGTACAGTTGCTACAGGTAGAATTGAAAGAGGTATCTTAAAAGTTTCTGATACTATCGAAATCGTTGGTTTAACTGAAGCACCAAGATCAGTAGTTTGTACTGGTGTTGAGATGTTCAAGAAGTTATTAGATGAAGGTTTTGCTGGAGATAACATTGGTTGTTTATTAAGAGGTGTTCAAAGAACAGAAATCGAAAGAGGTCAAGTTCTTGCTGCTCCTGGAACAATCCATCCACATACTAAGTTCGAAGCACAAGTATACGTTCTTAAAAAAGAAGAGGGTGGACGTCATAAGCCATTCTTCTCTGGATATAGACCGCAATTCTTCTTCAGAACTACAGATGTAACTGGTAACATCACGTTAAAAGAAGGCGTTGAAATGTGTATGCCTGGTGATAACGTAGAGATGACTATCGAGTTAATCGCTCCAATCGCGATCGAAGAAACATTAAAGTTCTCTATCCGTGAGGGTGGAAGAACAGTTGGTTCTGGATCTGTTATCAAAGTATTAGCAGACTAATCATAGTTTTTAATATCATATAGACTGGCTTTTGCCAGTCTATATATTTTTTTAAAAATAAAAAAATAAATTTAAATAACCCCTTGCATTATAGAAAATTGTGGGTTATAATACTTTAGTACGTAAAACGCGATGAAGCGAGAGGTTACCATTCACTAATGGAGAACTTTCGTGGAGAAAAGTTTGCCCTGAGAGGTGAGCGACTCGTTGTTTTTTTGTCACTTAACTTGCGACACGCTAGGATGAGTGTGCATAAGAAACAAATCTTACGAAACAGAATAGAAGGAGGATAAAACATGGCTAACGCAGGTCAAAAAATCAGAATAAGACTTAAGTCTTACGATCACAAATTATTAGATGCTTCTGCAGCTAAAATAGTTGAAGCAGCTAAGAGAACGGGCGCTGAAGTATCAGGTCCAATTCCTTTGCCAACTAAGAAGGAAATTGTAACAATCTTAAGAGCGGTACATAAGTACAAAGACTCTAGAGAGCAATTTGAGATGAGAACTCACAAAAGATTGGTTGATATCTTAAGCCCAACTCAAAAGACAGTTGACGCTTTAATGAAGATTGATTTACCAGCTGGTGTGGATATCGAAATCAAATTATAATATTGAATACTAAATAGTTTGTTGTTTTTATAGAAATATTAAAACTCATCCAATGTTTTTAGTATGATTATGGTTTATGAATTGTCATAATCCGCTGTAAGAATTTTAGGAGGTGTATGCATGAAAGGAATCATCGGTAGAAAAATCGGGATGACTCAAGTGTTCACAGAAAACGGAAACGTTGTTCCAGTAACAGTAGTTGAAGCTGGACCTATCTTTGTAACACAAATCAAAACAGTTGAAACTGATGGATACAACGCAGTTCAAGTTGCTTTTGAAGACAAGAAGAAGAACCATATCATCAAGCCGGAAAAAGGTCACTTTGACAAAGCTGGTATTGAAGTTAAGAAGTATGTTCAAGAATTTAGAGTAGAAGATCCTTCAGCTTATTCTATTGGACAAGAAATTAAAGTTGACTTATTTGCAAACGGACAATCTGTTGATGTAACTGGTACATCAAAAGGTAAAGGTCATCAAGGTGTAATCAGAAGATGGAACCACAGTAGAGGTCCTATGACTCACGGTTCTAAGCACAGAAGAAGACCTGGTTCAATTGGTAACGCATCTTACCCTGGTAGAGTAATCAAAGGTATGAAGATGTCAGGTCAATTAGGTAACACTACTTCAACAGTTCAAAATTTAGAAATTGTTTCAGTAGATGTTGAAAGAAACTTACTATTAATTAAAGGTGCTGTACCAGGACCGAAAAAAGGTATAGTAACTGTAAAAGAGTCTGTTAAGACTACTAAGTAGGAAGGAGGACTGGATATGCCTAAATTAGACGTATTAAACGTATCAGGTGAAAAAATTGGCGATATTGATTTGAATCCAGGTATTTTCGGTATTGAAGTAAACGAATATGTTTTACACGATGTTGTAAAAAATTACTTGGCAAACCAAAGACAAGGTACTCAGTCTGCTAAAACTCGTGCTGAAGTACGTGGTGGTGGTAAGAAGCCGTTTAGACAAAAAGGTACTGGTAGAGCAAGACAAGGTACAACAAGAGCACCTCATTATGTTGGTGGTGGTGTTGCATTTGCACCGAAGCCGAGAGATTACTCTTACAAGTTACCAAAGAGAGTTAAGAGATTAGCATTATTCTCAGCATTATCTGCTAAAGTAGCTGCTGGTGAAGTAATCGTTTTAGATGACATCGCAATGGATGCACCTAAGACAAAAGATATGATTAAGATTTTATCAAACATTAAAGCTGAGAAAAAATCATTAATCGTATTACCAGGAGTAAACGAGAGTGTTGTAAGATCATCAAATAACATTCCAGGAGTTGAGACTACATTCG
This sequence comes from Peptostreptococcaceae bacterium, assembly GCA_013619035.1. Next base: position 11,877 of record JABXKX010000459.1, on the reverse strand, counting down.
TTGGTGAATTAAATGTTTATGACATTTTAAATCACAACAACTTTGTAATCACAAAGAAGGCTCTTGAGACAATCGAGGAGGTGTACGCATAATGAAATCACCTTATGATATTATTATTAAGCCAATCATCACTGAGAAATCAATGACTGGTATGGAAGCGAACAAATATACTTTTAAAGTTTTAAAAGATGCTAATAAGACTGAAATCAAATTAGCAATCGAAGAAGCATTTGGTGTTAAGGTTTCTAAAATCAACACATTAAATGTTAAAGGTAAGGTAAAAAGACAAGGAAAATTCATTGGTAAAAGAGCAGATTGGAAAAAGGCTATTGTTACTTTAACTGCTGATTCTAAGCCTATCGAATTATTCGAAGGTATGTAATTAAGGAGGCGCGACATGGGTATCAGAGGATTTAAACCCACTTCACCTGCTATTAGACATATGACGGTTTCAACATTCGAAGAGATTACTAAGAAGAAACCTGAAAAAGCTTTAGTTGTAGCTTTAAAGAAAAATGCTGGTAGAAATAACAGAGGTGTAATCACTGTTAGACATAGAGGTGGCGGAGCTAAAAGAAAGTACAGAATCATCGATTTCAAAAGAAATAAAGATGGTATTCCTGCTACTGTTTCTGCAATTGAATATGATCCAAACAGAACTGCAAACATTGCATTATTAACATATGCTGATGGTGAAAAAAGATATATCATAGCTCCAAACAAAGTTTACGTTGGTGACGTATTATATTCTGGTAAAGATTGTGATATTAAGCCTGGTAACTGTATGGAGTTAGGTGACATGCCTACAGGTACTTTAGTTCATAACGTAGAATTAAAAGCTGGTAAAGGTGGTCAATTAATCAGATCTGCTGGTACTTCAGCACAATTAATGGCTAAAGAAGGCGATTTTGCTACTCTTAGATTAGTTTCTGGAGAAGTAAGAAAGATTCACCTTAATTGTAAAGCGACTATCGGTCAAGTTGGAAACACAGATCATGAAAATATCAAAGTTGGTAAAGCTGGTAGAAAGAGACACATGGGAATCAGACCTACAGTTCGTGGATCTGTAATGAACCCTAACGATCATCCTCACGGTGGTGGTGAAGGTAGATGTCCTATTGGTAGACCTGCACCAGTTACTCCTTGGGGTAAGCCGACACTTGGATATAAGACTAGAAAGAAAAATAAGCACTCTGACAAATATATCGTAAGATCTAGATCAGAGAAGAGAAAGTAATACATTGTAAAAATATTTCACTTGTTGAAAGGAGGCAATGAGCCATGGGCAGATCATTAAAAAAAGGACCTTTCATTCATAAAGGACTTTTAAAGAAGATAGAAGCTATGAACGAAGCTAATGACAAACAAGTTATTAAGTCTTGGTCTAGAGCATCAACTATTTTCCCACAGATGGTAGGACATACAATTGCGGTTCATGACGGAAGAAAACATATCCCAGTTTATATTACTGAAGATATGATTGGTCATAAATTAGGAGAATTTTCACCAACAAGAACTTTCAGAGGTCACGCAGGAGATAAGACGTCTAAGAAATAAAGTCTTGTTTGATTAGGAGGTAAAATACATGGAAGCAAAAGCTTTAGCGAAATACATTAGAATCTCGCCAAGAAAAATTAAGCCAATTGCTGACTTAGTTAGAGGAAAGAGCGTAGATGAAGCAAAAGCGATTCTAAAGTTCACGCCTAGAAAAGGTGCTGGATACTTATTAAAGGTTTTAGAATCTGCGATAGCTAACGCTGAAAACAACCACGAATTAAATGCTGACAACTTAATTGTTTCGGAAGTATTTGCTAACCAAGGTCCAACAATGAAGCGTTTCAAGGCTGGGTCAATGGGTAGAGCGAACCCAATACTTCATAGAACAAGCCACATAGGCGTTGTTGTTAAAGAAAAGTAGTAAGGAGGGATATGTATGGGTCAAAAGGTAAGCCCGCACGGACTTAGAGTTGGTGTTATCAATGACTGGGATTCAAAATGGTATGCTAGTAAGAAAAACTTCGGTGCATTATTAAAAGAAGACCACGAAATCAGAACATATATCAAGAAAACTCTTTACACAGCAGGAATTTCAAGAGTTTATATTGATAGAACTGAAGATAAAGTAAAAATAAACATTTTCACTGCTAAGCCTGGAATGATTGTTGGTAGAGGCGGAGAGAATATTGCTAAATTAAAGACTGGTTTAGCTGGTATGACTGATAAATTTATTCAATTAGATATTTCAGAAGTACAAAATGTAGATACAGATGCTCAATTAGTTTCTGAAAATGTTGCATTCTCTTTAGAGAGAAGAGTTTCATTCAGAAGAGCTATGAAGCAAGTTATGCAAAGAGCTATGAGATCTGGAGCTAAAGGTATCAAAGTACAATGTTCTGGTAGATTAGGTGGCGCTGAAATGGCGAGAACTGAACACTACTCAGAAGGAAATGTGCCATTGTCTACATTAAGAGCTGATATCGATTACGGTTTCGGCGAAGCAGATACTACTTACGGTAAGATTGGTGTTAAAGTTTGGATCTTTAAAGGTGAAGTATTACCTACTCCAGGCGGAAGAGTTCTTAAAAGAAAAGAAGCTCGTAAAGCTAGACCAAAAAGTGATAACAAAAGAAGACCTAATACCAACCGTAACAGAAACAACAAAAAGACTTCAGATAAGTAATAGATAATCGTCATTGATGGTTAAGAAGGGAGGCAGTTTGTCATGCTGATGCCTAAAAGAGTTAAAAGAAGAAAGCAACACAGAGGCAGAATGAAAGGAATTGCAACTAAGGGAAACACTGTTACTTATGGTGAGTATGGATTAGTTGCACTAGATAGAGCCTGGATCACTTCTAATCAAATAGAAGCAGCCAGAATCGCTATCAATAGATATATTAAAAGAGGTGGAAAGACTACAATTAAGATTTTCCCTCACAAGCCTGTAACTAGAAAACCTGCAGAGACTCGTATGGGTGCTGGTAAAGGTTCTCCAGAGTATTGGGTTGCAGTAGTTAAGCCAGGCAGAGTAATGTTTGAATTATCTGGTGTAGATGAAGAAACTGCAAGAGAAGCTATGAGATTAGCGGCTAACAAATTACCTATTAAGTGTAAATTTGTACTTAAAGCTGATCAGGAAAAAGGTGGTGAAGCTCATGAAGCGTAGAGATAAATTAGTAAAATACCGCGACATGACGTCAAAGGAATTAGATGTACAGCTTAACGAGTTAAAGAACGAACTCTTCAATCTGAGATTCCAATTAGCTACTGGGCAATTAGAAAACCCTTTGAAGTTAAAAGGCGTTAAAAAAGACATCGCTCGTGTAAATTTAATTTTACGTGAGAGAGAACTACAAGCTTAAGCGGAGGAGGATTCGTCGTGGAAAGAGGTAGAAGAAAAGTACGTCAAGGGCGCGTTGTAAGTGATAAAATGGATAAGACTATCGTAGTTGAAATTGAAAAATTCGTACGTCACCCATTATACAACAAACGTGTTAAAAAGACGGTAAGATATAAAGCACATGATGAAAATAATGTGTGTAATACTGGTGATAGAGTAAAAATTATGGAAACAAGAAAATTAAGTAAAGATAAGTTCTTTAGACTTGTAGAAGTAGTTGAGAAAGCTAAATAAGCTTTCAAGGAGGTTATAGCTATGATCCAACAAGAAACGAGACTGAAAGTAGCTGATAATTCAGGTGCTAAAGAGCTATTAACAATCAAAGTACTAGGTGGTTCTAAAAGAAGATACGCTGGTATTGGTGATGTAATAGTTTGTACGGTTAAAAAAGCAACGCCAGGCGGAGTTGTTAAGAAGGGTGATGTAGTTAAAGCTGTAGTTGTTAGAACTGTTAAAGCTACTAGAAGAAATGATGGTAGTTACATCCAGTTTGATGATAACGCTGCTGTAATTATTAAAGATGACAAAACACCAACAGGCACAAGAATATTTGGCCCTGTTGCTAGAGAGTTAAGAGATGCGAAATTTATGAAAATTGTTTCTTTAGCTCCAGAAGTATTGTAGTAGGAGGTGGACTGAATGCATATCAAGAAAGGCGATACGGTAATCGTAACAGCTGGTAAAGATAAAGGCAAAACTGGAAAAGTACTATATGCCATCCCTAAAGCGAACAGAGTATTAGTTGAAGGTGTTAACATGGTAACAAAGCACCAAAAACCAACTGCAAAAGTTCAACAAGGTGGTATCATTCATCAAGAAGCACCAATTCATGTATCAAATGTTTTATACTATGAATCAAAGACTAAACAAGGTACTCGTATTGGTCATAAATTCTTAGAAGATGGAAGAAAAGTACGTGTTTCAGTGAAAACTGGTGAAGTATTAGATTAAATAATCCTGTGAAGGGAGGTATTACGCTAGATGGCTAGATTAAAAGAAACTTATAATAATGAATTAAAGAAAGCTATGATGGAGAAATTTTCTTATAACTCAGTTATGGAAATTCCTAAGCTTGAGAAAATTGTAGTTAACATGGGATTGGGTTCTGCAAAAGAAAATCCTAAAGTTATTAAGGCTGCTGTTGCAGAGCTTGGATTAATTACAGGTCAAAAACCAGTAGTTACTAAAGCTAAGAAATCAGTTGCAAACTTTAAAGTTCGTGAAGGTATGACAGTTGGAGCTAAGGTAACACTTAGAGATCAAATCATGTATGAATTTACTGATAGATTATTCACAATTTCATTACCACGTGTACGTGACTTTAGAGGAACAAACCCTAACGCATTTGACGGTAGAGGTAACTATACTTTAGGTATTAAAGAACAGTTAATTTTCCCAGAAATTGAATATGATAAAGTTGATGCAGTAAGAGGTATGGATATTACATTCGTAACAACTGCAAAGACTGATGAGGAAGCTAAAGAGTTGTTAAGACTATTAGGCATGCCTTACGCTAAATAAAAGGAGGGTTACTGTGGCTAGAAAAGCGCTTAAAGTAAAACAAGCTAGAAAACAAAAGTTTTCAACTAGAGAATATACAAGATGCAGTATTTGTGGTAGACCACACTCTGTATTAAGAAAATTTGGCGTTTGCCGTGTATGCTTTAGAGAATTAGCGTACAAAGGACAAATTCCAGGTGTGAGAAAAGCAAGCTGGTAAGCGAGAGGAGGAATATATCATGATGACAGATCCTATTGCAGATTTACTAACTCGTATTAGAAATGCAAATATGGTTAGACATGCAACAGCTGATATCCCTGCTTCTAAAACGAAGAAGTCTATCGTGGAAATCTTATTAAAAGAAGGTTTTATCAAAGGTTATGAAGTTGTAACAGTTGATAACCATGAGACAATCAGAGTTGCATTGAAGTATGGTGTGGACAAATCAAGAGTTATTACTGGTATTAAGAGAATTTCTAAACCAGGATTAAAAGTATATGCTAAGAGAAATGAATTACCTAGAGTATTAGGTGGTTTAGGAGTTGCTATTGTTTCAACTTCACAAGGCATTATAACCGATAAAGAAGCTCGTAAATTACAAATTGGCGGAGAAGTAATCTGCTACGTTTGGTAAGATAAGAATTAGGAGGTGCGCGTGTGTCTAGAATAGGTAAAGCGCCGATTGAAATGCCTTCAGGTGTTGAAATCAAGGTAAGCGAAGCAAACCTTGTAACTGTTAAAGGTCCGTTAGGACAATTAGAAGAGCAGATCAGCAAGGATATGATAATAACAATCGACGGTAACCAAGTGTTAGTCGGAAGACCAACAAACAACAAGTTGCATAGATCACTTCATGGTTTAAGCAGAACGTTAATCAATAACATGATTATTGGTGTTACTAAAGGTTATGAAAAAGCTTTAGAAATTCAAGGTGTTGGATATAGAGCGACTAAAAAAGGTAAAGTTTTAGATTTACAATTAGGTCACTCTCATCCTATTGAAATGGAAGATCCAGCAGGTATCACTGTTGAGGTTCCTAACAATACATCGATTATTGTTAAAGGTATTGACAAAGCTTTAGTTGGTAATTACGCTGCGAAAATCAGAAACTGGAGAAAACCAGAGCCGTATAAAGGTAAAGGTGTTCGTTATGTTGGTGAATACGTAAGACGTAAAGAAGGTAAATCAGGTAAATAGTAAGAAAGGATGACTCGAATGATTACTAAAAATAGTAAAAACGCATCGCGTAAAGTTCGTCAAACTAGAGTCCGTAGTAAGATTACGGGAACTCCTGAGCGTCCTAGATTAAATGTATATAGATCTAACAAAAACATTTTTGCGCAAGTAATTGATGATGTTAATGGTAAGACATTAGCTCAAGCATCTACTCTTGAAGCAGGTTTCGAACTATCTAACGGTGGTAACAAAGAAGCGGCTAAAGTTGTAGGTAAATTAGTTGCAGAGAGAGCTTTAAAAGCTGGAATCGAAAATGTTGTATTTGATAGAGCAGGATATATTTATCACGGAAGAGTGAAAGAGTTGAGTGAAGCTGCTAGAGAAGCAGGACTTAAGTTTTAATAAGGAGGGGTAATACATGAGCCGTCAAATTATTGATGCAAGTAAATTAGACCTCAAGGAGCAGGTAATTAACATAAATCGTGTAACGAAAGTTGTTAAAGGTGGTAGAAACTTTAGATTCAGCGCACTTGTTGTTGTTGGTGACCATAACGGACACGTTGGTGTTGGTACTGGTAAAGCACAAGAAGTACCTGAAGCTATTAGAAAAGCTATCGAGAAAGCTAAGAGAAATCTTATCTTTGTTCCTAGAGTTGGAACAACTGTACCACATCCTATTAAGGAAAGATTCGGCGCTGGAAAAGTATTAATTATGCCAGCTAAAGAAGGTACAGGTGTTATTGCAGGTGGACCAGTTCGTGCAGTATTAGAATTAGCTGGTATCCAAGACGTAAGAGCGAAGTCTTTAGGTTCTAACAATCCTAACAACATGGTTGCTGCAACAATTAATGGTCTTTTAGCAATGAAGACTATTGAAGAAGTTGCTAAAGCTAGAGGTTTGACACCTGAAGAAATCTTAGGTTAGGAGGAGAGACTATGGCTAAAACATTAAGAATTAAATTAGTGAAGTCTACTATTGGTAGAAAGCCAAAGCATAGAGCGACAGTTCAAGCTTTAGGTTTAAGAAAACTTCACCAAGTAGTTGAAAAGCAAGACAATCCTCAAATGAGAGGAATGATTGAACAAGTTAGCTTCTTATTAGAAGTTGAAGAAATATAGGGAGGTGCGATATGAAATTACATGAGCTAAAACCAGCACCGGGATCAACTAAAAAAAGAAAAAGAATTGGTAGAGGTACTGGATCAGGATCTGGTACGACTGCTGGTCGTGGTATGAATGGTCAGAATTCAAGATCTGGTGGCGGTACGAGATTAGGTTTTGAGGGTGGTCAATTACCACTTTTCAGAAGACTTCCTAAAAGAGGTTTCTCAAACCACCAATTCAAGAAGAACTGGACTATCGTTAACATTGAAACTTTAAACAGATTTGAAGATGGTACTGAGGTAACTCCAGAGTTACTAGTAGAATCAGGAATCGTTAAGAAATTTGAATATGGTTTAAAGATTTTAGGTAACGGTGAATTAGAAAGAAAGCTTACTATTAAAGCAAATAAGTTTACTCAATCGGCTATCAAGAAGATTGAAGCTGCAGGAGGAAAGGCAGAGGTGATTTAATGTTCTCTACCCTAAGAAATGCTTGGAAAATACCTGATTTAAGAAAGAAAATATTATTTACATTAGCAATGATCGTTATATATAGATTGGGTTCGACTTTAGTTGTTCCTGGTCTTGACATCAATGCATTACAATACAATATTGATCAATTTGACAATGCCCAAGGTATTACTGCTATGGTAAGCCTTATGACAGGGGGCGCATTCCAAAGAATGGCAGTCTTCGCACTAGGTATTGGACCATACATTACATCTTCAATTATTATTAACCTTTTAACTATGGCGATTCCATATTTTGAGAATTTAGCTAAAGAAGGTGAAGCTGGTAAGAGAAAGATGGCAACTTTTACAAGATTTGGTACTGTAGCACTTGCTTTAGTACAAGCTATTGCTCTTGTTAACACACTTTTTAGAGGTTACTTTGAAGGTGGCAGTCCATCATTCTTAGATGCAAGTTTAGTTGTATTAGTATTAACAGCTGGTACTGCATTGTTGATGTACTTAGGTGAAAAGATTAATGAACATGGTATTGGTAATGGTATATCAGTATTTATCTTTGCTGGTATTATTTCAAGAATGCCAAGTGATATTGGCTCTATGATTAGTAGTATGTTAGACAAAGGTGATAGCACAGTAAATATCTTCACATTTATTGGATTCCTCGTTATAGCATTCTTCATTATCGTAGGTGTTATTTATGTAACACAAGGTTCGAGAAAAGTCCCTGTGCAATACGCAAAACGTGTTGTTGGTAGAAAAATGTATGGTGGACAAAGTTCGCATATTCCTTTGAAAGTGAATCAAACGGGTGTTATCCCAGTAATCTTCGCTATGTCGATTATCATGATTCCTCAAACAATTGCTCAATTCTTAGCTCCGGCTAATGGATTCAGAGTATTTGTAGAAAAGTATTTTGCTTATACGTCACCTGTATATATGATTTTATCAGCGATTGTAATTATTGGATTCACTTTCTTCTATACAGCAGTAACATTCAACCCAGTTGACGTTGCTAACAATATGAAGAAAAATGGTGGTTATATCCCAGGTATTAGACCAGGAAAACCAACATCTGAATACTTAATGAAAACATTAAACAGATTAACATGGGTTGGTGCATTCTTCTTAGCATTCATCGCAACAGTTCCAAACGTGTTGATCACAGTTATGAATATACCGTTTAGATTTGGTGGAACATCACTTCTAATCGCAGTAGGTGTATCAATTGAAATCGCTAAACAATTAGAATCGCAATTAGTTATGAGACATTATAACGGATTCTTAAAGTAATAGGAGGAAATTATGAGATTAATTTTATTAGGACCTCCGGGCGCTGGAAAAGGTACCCAAGCAGCAAATATTGTTGATAAGTATCAATTACCTCATATCTCAACTGGTGATATATTCAGAGCGAATATTAAACAAGGTACGGATTTAGGTAAAAGAGCTAAAGAATTTATGGATAAAGGTGAATTGGTTCCAGATAGCTTAGTAGTTGAACTTGTAGAAGATCGTTTACAACAAGACGATACTAAAGTTGGATTCATGTTAGATGGTTTCCCAAGAACTTTACCACAAGCTGAGGCTTTAGATTCTGTATTAACTAATATGGGTTCTACACTCAACTATGTTGTAAACATTGTAGTAGATCCTTCAGTTCTTGTTGAAAGAGCAGTCGGTCGTAGAATCTGTAGAGATTGCGGTGCAACATATCACATTTCATTTAATCCTTCAAAAGAGGATGGTATCTGTGATAAATGCTCAGGCGAGTTGTATCAAAGATCTGATGATAATGAAGAAACGGTATCAAATAGAATCTCTGTATATACAAATGAAACGGCACCATTAGTGGAGTATTACAAGAGTTCAGGTAAATTAGTTACTATTGACGGTTTACAAGATATCGGTAAAGTTTTCGCAGATATCCAAGAAGCTTTAGGTGTATAATATGGCAATTAAGATTAAGTCTGAATCACAGATTGAACGTATGCGTGAAGTCGGTAAGATTGTAGCGTACACTCATGAAGTTTTAAAGGCTCATATCAAGCCTGGTATTACAACTAAGGAACTAGATATTATTGCAGAAAATGAAATACGTAAGTATAATGCTGATCCCGCTTTTAAAGGATATGGCGGTTTCCCAGCTTCAATTTGCACCTCAGTTAACGAGCAAGTTGTACATGGAATTCCCTGCTCTTATGCTTTGAAAGAAGGCGACATTATTAGTATAGATATTGGTGCTTATAAAGATAATTTCTTTGGAGATGCTGCTAAGACTCATGGTGTTGGTAGAATATCTGATGAAGCACAAAAACTAATGGATATTACAAGAAATTCTTTCTATGAAGGTTTAAAATATTGTAAAGAGGGATATAGATTATCTGATGTTTCTCATGCAATACAATCGTATGTAGAAAGCAATGGATTTTCAATTGTAAGAGATTATGCAGGACATGGAATTGGCACTGCACTCCATGAAGATCCCGAGGTTCCGAATTACGGATTACCGGGTCGTGGCTTGCGGCTGGTCAAAGGTATGGTTTTGGCGATTGAGCCCATGGTCAATGCTGGTGGCTTTCAAGTAAAGACACTATCTGATGAATGGACTGTAGTAACAGTCGATGCTAAGAACTCTGCTCACTATGAGCATTCTCTTGCAATAACTGATGACGAACCTATGCTTCTCACGAGCATGGATTAAGAGGTGAAAAATGAAAAGAATTAGTGGTATTCAAATTGGACAATATGTACGTTCAAAAGCTGGACGTGATAAGAATCATATTTTTCTTGTTCTAACTATAATAGATCACGAATATGTATTGGTGGTTGATGGAGACGTTAGACGTATTGAAAGTCCTAAAAAGAAAAAAATCAAACACTTGTATGAATATAAACAGATAAGTGATGTAGTACGTGAGAAACAGACAGATGATAAGAAACTTACTAATCTTATGATTCGTAAAGAAATTGAAAAATTTGATTTGAATCAGGTCAATTTAGGAGGTTTTTAAATGGCAAAAAGTGAAATAGAAGTTAAAGGTATTGTAGAAGAAGCTTTGCCAAATGCGAAGTTTATCGTAAAATTAGAAAATGGTCATCTTATCCACGCTACAATATCAGGAAAATTAAGAATGAATTATATACGAATCTTACCAGGAGATAACGTTACGTTGGAATTGTCACCATACGATTTAACTAAAGGACGTATTACGTGGAGAGATAAGTAATAAGGAGGTATAACGATGAAAGTTAGACCATCAGTAAAGCCTATGTGCGAAAAGTGCAAAGTTATTAAAAGAAAAGGTCGAGTAATGGTAATTTGCGAGAATCCAAAGCATAAGCAAAAGCAAGGCTAGGGATTTTTGAATATTAGGAGGTGTCATTTAGTATGGCAAGAATAGCAGGTATTGACTTGCCTAGAGATAAGCGTGTCCTTATTGGATTGACTTATATCTACGGTATTGGAAGACCAACTTCTGAGCAAGTATTAGCGAAAGCGAGTATAGACGTAAATACTAGAGTTAAAGACTTAACAGAAGAAGAAGTTGCAAAATTAAGAAGTATTCTTGAAGAAGATCACTTAATCGAGGGTGATTTACGTAGAGAAATCGCTATGAATATTAAGAGACTTCAAGATATTGGTAGTTACAGAGGAATTCGTCATAGAAAAAGACTTCCTGTGAGAGGCCAAAAGACTAAAACAAATGCGAGAACAGTTAAGGGTCCTAAACGTACTGTTTCACGTAAAAAGAAATAAGGAGGTCGATTAAATGGTTGCTAAAAAAGCTAGAACTGTTCGTAAGAAGAAAAAAGATCGTAAGAATATAGAACGTGGACAAGCGCATATCCAATCGACTTTTAACAATACAATTGTTACTCTAACGGATGTTCAAGGTAATGTAATTGCTTGGTCATCAGGTGGAAGCTTAGGATTTAAAGGATCTAGAAAAGCAACTCCATTCGCAGCTCAATTAGTTGGCGAAGCCGCTGCTAAAGCAGCAATGGAACATGGTTTAAAGACTGTAGCTGTATTCGTTAAGGGTCCAGGTTCAGGAAGAGAATCAGCAATTAGATCACTACAAGCAGCTGGTCTTGAAATTACATTGATTTCTGATGTAACTCCAATTCCACACAATGGTTGTAGACCACCAAAGCGTAGAAGAGTATAATTTGTAGGAGGTGCTATAATGGCAAGATATACAGGTCCATCTTGTAGATTATGTCGTAGAG
>JABXKX010000463.1 GCA_013619035.1 Peptostreptococcaceae bacterium | reverse complement strand
TTCTTTAGGTGACATCACTAACTCTTCAATCAATTCGCAGGTTGTTACTTTATTGTTTTCTACTTTGATTCTCGTGACAATCATTTTATAAGCATCATAATAATCAATTATAGACTGACAAATATAATGATCCAAATAATCTATGACTTCATTTTTTAGAAGGACTGTTGGTTCGTCCAAAAATTCAAAATCAAAGTCTCCTTCTTGTAACATGCATTTTCTAAAACTATGGTCAAGTCCAGCCGTCCTCATTAAGAAGTAGTTAATTAAACTTTCATGAGTTTCTATGGGTTGACAAAGCTTTTCATAACTCTCTTTTGACAAAGTTTCCATGGTATCTTCTAATAAATATTCATATTCAAAGAATTCAAGTGGTACTTCATAACCATAAATAGCCCCTACATCAATCGCTTGATAGATTAATGCAGTTGCTTCTTCAAATGTTATCTCAATGATGTCAGCACCTAAACCACCCATGATGTTTTCTGTTATCATCATATCTTCTACTTCATTCGGTTTTTCTATTGATTCAAATCGATCAAATCCATACTCTTCAAAATCTAAATGACAGTAAAGCATCAATCCTTCAAAGTGAAGTTTAAGGCCTATAACACCCATCAATCTAGATTGTGTTGCTTCTGCTTTAATAAACGGATAATCTATTGTATGAATTTTGTATTGATCGGAATAATCTTTTAAATGTATTAATTTGGGCATAGCCATCCTTTCTGGTCAAAAATATTGTAACACAATCTTAGAAAATAGGAAACCCAGTCATAAGACTGGGTTTGTTATTACTCTACAGAATGTACGATTTCTAATATTTCTTTTTCAACTTTTGCTAATTTGTCTAAACACGCCACTCTAGTTTCATCTGCTACTGAGAAGTAGATTTTTAGTTTTGGTTCTGTACCCGATGGTCTTGCTGCAAACCAAGAGCCGTCTTCTAAGTAATATTTTAAAACATTTGACGATGGCAAGCCATTATCTTTTTTGCCGTTTTTATCTGTAATCGTTTGATCTAAACAATCCATAACAGCACTTACTTCTAAGCCCGTTACAGTTTGAATTGGATTTGCTCTTAATGATGACATGATTCTCTTGATTTTCTCAAGACCTTCTTTACCTTCTAATACAATAGAAGTCAAACTCTCTTGATAGTAACCTACTTTTTCATAAAGCTTTTCAAGTACATCAACAAGTGTTAATCCTTGTTTTTTATACGTTGCTACCATTTCTACAACTAACATCGTCGCGATAACAGCATCCTTATCCCTTACATGAGTCCCAGCTAAATAACCATAACTCTCTTCATATCCAAATAAGAAGTTCTTCGAACCATCTTCATATTGTTTTATTTTCTCGCCAATAAATTTAAATCCAGTCAATGTACTTTCTAACTCTGCACCATAACTCTTAATAACTTTTTCAGCCATACCCGATGTTACAATTGTATTTACAAGCAAAGGATTCTCAGGCATCTCTTTTATATTACCTAATACATAATCTACTAAAAGCACTCCGGTCTGGTTGCCATTAAGTGCTTCATAGCCATTTTTTGTCTTAACAACTAAACCAACTCTATCACAATCAGGATCAGTAGCGATAACCACATCCGCATCTTTTTCTTTTGCTAATTTAATACCATATTCAAAAGCACTTACATCTTCAGGATTCGGTGATTCTAACGTTGAAAAATTCGCATCTGGAATCATTTGTTCTTCAACAGGATAGAAATGTTTTAATCCGCGTCTTTCCATAATTTCTTGAATTGGTCTTGCGCCCGTACCGTGAAGTGCTGTATAAACTATCTTTAAATCTTCTACTTCTGCAATAATCTCTGAATCAATGGCTTCAGATTCTACCATATCTAAATACTTATTGTCTTGTACTTCATCTAAGTAAACCAAAAGACCTTTTTTAATGGCTTCTTCTTTTGAGATATATTTAACCTCATCAAAACTTTCAATTTTATTGACTTCTTCTACAACTTTATCTGCATCAATCGGTAGCAACTGACATCCATCATCACCATATACTTTAAATCCATTGTATGCCGGTGGATTGTGACTTGCTGTTACAACAACTCCAACTGAAGCCTTTAACTCTCTTACGGCATATGATAATTCAGGTGTTGAGTGAAGCGACTCAAATAAATAAGCTTTGATACCATTACCAGCAAAAACAAGTGCTGTTTCAAGAGCAAATTCTGGTGATTTATGACGACAGTCATAAGCAATCACAATTGAATTATCTTCGTATCTTCCTTGAGCAAAGTTAGCAAATCCTTGACTTGCTTTTCTTATAACATATTCGTTCATTCTATTTGTACCGGCACCGATAATCCCTCGCATACCACCTGTACCGAATTCCATGTCTTTATAAAATCTCTCTTCAATTTCCTTTTCATTCCCTTCAAGTGCTTTTAACTCTTCTCTAAACTCTGCACTGAAGTAATCATTATTTAACCAAGCTTCATAACGTGATTTATAATCCATTTCTGCCTCCTTGTTTATTACCTGCCATAATTAATCCAACACAGCCCATAACAACTTGATCTTTAAAAGTCTGTGTATATAGTCCGGTGGACTTCAATAATTTTATGATTGAGTCATTCCAATCTTGATGTTCATTTTTAAAATGTAATAAGTGATTTGTTATCAAAGTGATTAACTCTTCCATTGTTATCAATTGATATCTGTTAATGGATAATAGTTTAGCCACATATTCTAATATATACAATAAAACCATATTGTAATCAGCAACTTCAGGAATATCAATTAATTCCATTAATTTGGGAATAATACGTTCAAATAAACATCTTTTATGAGGTATTCTCTTTATATTCAAAATTTCAGCCAAACCGAAAACTTCATCTTTTGTTAAAGCGTCAAAAAACTCAAAAGCTTCTTCCGGTGACCAAATATCTTTTAGATAATACCAGTTGCCATAAAAATATTTAAAAACTCTTAATGTATCATAATAACCCATAAGTATATTACTTTTACTTTTATCTTTTCGAAAGTCCAATACTTTTCCAAGATCATCAGAGGGTCTAATTGAAATTACTTCTGCTGTTTTATCTTTAACCTTCTGTTTTAAGCCCATACCCAAAAGTTCAATGGCGATAATTTTTTTATAACCATTATCAATCAACAGATTCACTGGTAAGTTATCGTGAAAAGCGCCATCAATGAAACTTTTACCACTCAGCTTTTCTCTCTTAAAACCAGGTAGATACGAAGAAGCAATTAAAAATTCTATTAACTTACCTTCTGGAATATCTTTGATCATTACTTCTACAGGTTTCATGTCCGTTAAAGAATAAGTTACTAGTCCAAAATCTATAACAGAAGCACGTACTTTTTCTTCATCTATAAAGTCATATAAAGTTCGTTTATAATTAGATAAATCCAGCCCTCGTTCATGAATGGTCATTCGAATTTCTTTAAGAAGTGCTTTATAGTCTTCAATTTCCCAAGTGACCAATGAATTTTTAAAGGTCTCTAAATAATCTGGTATTAACTGTTCCGGTTTTATATTATTCCAGAACTCTGTCAGTTTCAGATCGCCATCTTGAATGTAATAAGCGCCATTGATTGAACCAATTGAAGTACCTGTAATAGCTTCTATTTCAATATTTAATTCTCTTAGGGCTCGTAAAGCACCTGCATGGTATGCTCCTTTAGAGCCTCCACCTTCTAATGCGACTGCATATTTCATAAATGCCTCCTGTTATGATTATATCCAACAATACGACAAAATAACAGCCATACATTACTTATTAGTCTACCAAATTCAATTCATTTGTCAAAGCTTTACCACTGTTTTTTGTATGAAATGACATAGGAAAACCTTATCTTTTTATTTCAAATAATAAAAAACACATCCGAAGATGTGTTCACTCTAATCTTTATCTACAACACCAAACATAATTTCACCTTTACAAGCTACTTTACCATCTACTGTTGCTACTGCATTACCTTTACCAATACCACGTCTTACCGATATGATTTCAACTTCTAATCTAAGTACATCACCTGGTACAACTTGTTTCTTAAATCTTACACCATCAATACCTGCAAATAATGCCAATTTACCTTTGTATTCATCAGAAGACAGTAATGCAATTGCACCAACTTGAGCCAGCGCTTCTACAATTAACACACCGGGCATAATAGGTTGTCCTGGGAAATGACCTTGGAAAAACGGTTCGTTAAATGTAACATTTTTAATACCAACTGCGCTTTTTCCAACTTCCATCTCAATAACCTTATCAACTAATAAAAATGGATATCTATGTGGAATAATTTTTTGAATCTCTTGATTGGTTAACATTCGACCTCCGATACTTATCCTTTCATCTCATAAGATGACTTTTTTATCTTTTTCATTATATCCATATTTTAGTCTCAGGTCAATTATTTGACATAAAACTATTAATAGCAAAACTACCTAAAAGTGTTGCAAAAAGTAGAAAAACCGATAAAATATTATCGGTTAACCTTTCATTTCAAATGTTGTTGCAGGCTCATCATCTTCGCTTGTAACGTCATAAGCCATCGATTGTTCAAATTGTTTGAAGATCATATCACTGATACCAATACCACCCGATGCAGCCATGGTCTTCGAATATTCCTCATCTAACATCTCTTGGAACATTTTTTCTGATTCACTCTTTTTGAAAATACCTTCTGTTTCAGTAATGGTACTTCTCATAGACTTCATCATCATATTAATAAAAATAGATTCAAGTTCATCGGTCGCTTTTCTAAGTTCAGTCGTATCTCCTGATTTTTTTGCTTCTTCTAATATTTTATCAAATCCACTTGAAGATACATTTTCTTGTTGAGCTGCTTTTTGAACTTGAGCCGTTGCTGTAATATTATCAATTTTCATCTATATCACCTATCTCTTAAGATTGTTTGCTAATTCAGACATCTGATCTGCAGTTTGAATAACTTTCGAACTCATTTCATATGCTCTTTGTGCTGTAATCAAGTTGATCATTTCTTCAACAACTTGTACATTTGAAGTTTCTAACATACCTTGAAGTACACTACCTGCTGAACCGTCCGCTGGTGATATTGCTGCTCCAGAAGCTGATGTTTCCGCAAATAAGTTACCACCCTTAGATTCTAAACCTGCTGGATTAGAAAACTTCATCAATTGGATAATACCAACTGACTCTTCAGTACCATCAATTCTTTTAACACTAACTTCACCACTTTTTGATATTGCAGATTCAGTGACATCTTTACCTAAAAGAAGATCACCACTTTCACCTTGTACAAAATACCCTTCACTGGTTACTAATTTAGTACCATTAGTTGTAACACTCGTCTTAAAACTACCGTCTCTTGTATAAAACATATTATTGTTTTCATCTCTTATCTTAAAGAAACCATCACCATCAATCGCTAAATCATATGAGTTTTGAGTTTGTGTAAAACTACCACCTTCAAAAGATCTTAGTGTTGCACTTAAAGCCACACCATTACCAACTTCCATTGCAGTTGGTCTTCCTTCATCATTAGCAAAGTTTGATCGTTTAATTTGTTCATATAATAAATCTTTAAATTCTACTCTTGTCTTTTTAAATCCTGTTGTATTAACATTAGACAAGTTGTTAGAAATGGTATCTAAATTCAATTGTTGTGCTTTCATACCTTGTGCTGCTGAATATAACGCTCTCATTTTAACACATCCTTATCTATAATCTTCCGATTTGATTAACAGCCTTATCAAGTGTCGCATCATATGCTGTTACCATTCTTTGGTTTGATTCATAATTTCTATACAGTTCCATTAATGTAATCATTTCTTCTAAGTTGTTTGCATTTGATTTTTCAATATAACCTTGTCTTACAGCTGCTGTGAATTCACCTTCAACAGGTTCCTTACCTGCTTCAAATTTGAAATAACCTGCGCCGTATTTTTCTAAATCATATGTATTTTCAATATTCATTAACTTCAATTTATCAGTAGTGATGCCATCTACAAGAATTTCTCCAAATTGATTCACTTGGAAGTTTTCACCTTCGATAACAATTGGTCCATCTAATCCCACTACATTAAACCCTTCTGAAGTTACCAATTCATTGTATTGATTGAGTTTAAATCTACCATCTCTAGAATAAGTTGTTCCAAATGTTGTCTCTACTTCAAAGAATCCTTTGCCATCTATTGCAATATCGTATTGATAGTCGGTTCTTTCAAGTTGACCTTGTTCAAATAACGTTTCTGTTCTTTCAACTCTTATACCATGTCCCATAGTACCAATGACATTTCTTGCTGGTTTAAATATAATATTATCTGCTATTTCACCATCTAATAAGACATTACCTTGATCATCAAAACTTAGAGCTTTATCATCTACTTTGATATATCCATCCTGACCATAAATGCGATTCACTTTAGTCGGGTATATATCTCCATTACCATCTTTATAAAAAGTACTTAAGTAACCTTCTGAATCAACAGCAACTTCTGCTGAGTGACTATAATTTAACGTTGATTTACCGTCCATTTTAATAAATGCATTAGGAGCGTTTAATGTAAATTTGCCCTTATACTCTGAAGAAGAAAAATCTTTATTTGAGTAAGTATTCGTATAATGGTTACCATTTCGTTTACTTAATAAGACTTCTTCAAATGATTCTGTAAGAACTTCATCTTTTTTAAATGCAACCGTATCAATATTCGCCAAGTTGTTACTTACAACATCTATTCGTTTTGCATTGGCTGTCATTGCCGATCCAGCAGTATATAATCCTCTAAGCATAATGCCTCCTGTAAACACTCCATATAAATGAACCATGTAACGTTTCTGACAAGCGCTTCATAATTCTATTAATAGTATCGGCTCAAACAACCACTTTCCTTAACAAAAAATAAAAAAAAAGCAATTTATCTGAAGATAAACTGCTAACTCTTAGTATCTATTTCTTTTTGACGTTCTTCTGCCTGGTTGCATTGTTGTTTGTTCTAATATATCGAAGTGCTCAAGTGATAAACCAGTACCTTTTGCAACACATGATACAGCATCTTCAGCAATATAAGTTGGGATACCCATACGCTTCTCAATCAGCTTATTTAAACCGTGAAGAAGTGCACCTCCACCTGTCATAACAATACCTCTTGAACTGATATCTGATGCCAACTCAGGTGGTGTTTTTTCAAGTACCGCATGTACCGCATCACACACTGAATTAACCGGTTCTTTTAATGCATCTAACATCTCATCACTCGTTACTGTAATGTTTTTTGGTAAACCAGTGATTAAGTCACGACCTCTACAGTCCATTTTAATCGACTTTCCACGAGGTGAAGCTGTTCCAATATTTATTTTTAATTCTTCTGCCGTTCTTTCACCAATCAGAAGATTATGTGCTTTTCTCATATATTTGATAATTGATTCATCAAACTTATCACCAGCAACTTTAATAGATTTGCTCACTACAATACCACCTAATGATATAACAGCAATATCTGTAGTACCACCACCTATATCAATAATCATATTACCATCTGGCTTTGTAATATCTAGTTCAGCACCAATAGCAGCAGCAATAGGCTCTTCAATTAAGAACGTTCTACCACCACCTGCATCTACAGTCGCTTCTAATACTGCTCTTTTCTCAACTTCTGTTACACCACTTGGTACACAGACAATTGTTTTAGGTCTGAAAAATCTTCTTTTCCCACATGTTTTGTTGATAAAGTATCTTAACATACGTTCAGTAACTTCATAATCTGAAATAACACCATCTTTAAGTGGTCTAATCGCTACAATATTACCTGGTGTTCTACCAAGCATTCTTCTTGCTTCTGATCCAACAGCCAATACTTTATCAGTATTACGATCAATAGCAACTACTGAAGGCTCTTGTAAAACGATGCCTTTTCCTTTTATATATACTAATACACTAGCTGTACCTAAATCGATACCAATTTCAGCCCCTAATCCCAACATTATATACTCCTTAATTATCTATTATTATCTAAAATGTATAAAAAACCATCACAATTCGTTAAATATTAATCTTACCCTCTTATTGTACAATATAACAC
>JABXKX010000018.1 GCA_013619035.1 Peptostreptococcaceae bacterium | reverse complement strand
GTGTTGACGGACGTATTGTTATTTCGATATTTGAGAATACAGATTATATCTGTTTTGAAATTAATGATAATGGAAAAGGTATCGAACCGGAACTATTAGAAAAAATAAGAGAACCTGGTTTTAGTACCAGTGGTTCTTCAGGCATTGGATTAAGATATGTAGAAACCGTTATAAATAATCATCATGGCACCTTTAAAATCGATTCGAAAGTAAATGCTGGCACGAGAGTGATACTAACTTTAGACAAGGAGCGAGTAAAATATGAAAAAAATACTAGTAATAGATGACAACGAAGATATACTTTACGCGCTGAATGAAATCTTAACTTATAAAAAATGGCATGCTTTTTTGGCGACTTCTGTTCAGAAAGGTTTTGAAATCTTTGAAAACGAGGAAATTGACTTAGTGATTATTGACTATCATATGCCTGTTGTTAACGGAATGGCTGGTGTTAAGAAGATTAGAAGTTTATCAAAAGATGTTCCTATAATTGTCTTAACCGTAGAAGAAAATCAAAGTGTAGCAGATGAATTCATAGCAATTGGTGCCAGTGATTTTGCCTTAAAGCCGATAAAAGCACCAGACTTATTAGCGAGGTTATCAGTTCATTTATCCAAAACAAAAAAAACTAGGAAAACGTATAAATATGCTAAAGGTATCAGTCAATCGACATTAAGAATCATTGAAGAGTATATGATGAAAAATGAGTTGGATATGACAATTAATAAAATCTCTCAACAAACAGGTCTCGCTTATCAAACCGTTCATCGATATCTTCATTATCTCGTAAAAGAAAACTTAGTTGAACTGGATCAATCCTATGGGAAAATTGGACGTCCTAAGCAATATTATAAATGGTTAGGTTAATGAAGAGAAATAAGAGAAGTAAGAGAAATAAGAGAAATAATAGTAATTGATGGTCGATTCTTTCTATACTTAATATGTAATTCGTAAGATTATATATTATTAGGAGGGGAAAATGAGATTTAAAAAATTATCCATGGTTATGATCGTAGTTTTAATCTTGTCTTTTGTTATGATTGGATGCTCGAATAATGAAGCAAACAATGAAAACGTAACAAATCAAGTGGCTGAAAACAATACTGCAGTCGAAGAAACTACTGAAGTTACAGAAACGGAAACAACAGAAACAACAGAAACCGAAGAGGTAGCAGTTGAAAACCCTGCAATCGCACGTTCTGCAACGAGTGAAACCGGTATGGTTGTATCGGGAAAACCAATCGCATCAGAAATTGGCGCTAAGATTTTAGCACAAGGTGGAAATGCTGTTGATGCAGCGATTGCTACTGGATTTGCAGTAGGTTGTTTTGAACCCAATGCATCCGGTGTTGGTGGTGGTGGATTTATGACAATCTACATTGCTGAAACTGGAGAAACAGTTGTAATTGACTTTAGAGAAGTTGCTCCAGCAAATGCGACTACAGAAATGTTTGGTCAGTTTATGAGCAGTGAAGGCTTTAATTTCTATGGTGCAGCATTTTCGCCATTCGCTATTGGCGTACCTGGGGAAGTAATGGGATTTGAAACAGCACTTGAGATGTATGGTACGATGACAATGGCTGAAGTTTTAGCACCAGTTATTGAAGAATTAGATAACAATGGTATTGAAGTAACAGCTAATTTAGCTGGTATCATAAGTGATATGTACCCGTTCTTAGAATTAAATGAAGGATCAAAATCAATTTGGTTGAATGAAGAAGGATTACCGTTTGAGATTGGTGATACGATTTATAATCCAGATTTAGTTAAAACGTTAAAAGCAATTGCTGCTGAAGGATCAGACGCAATATACAAAGGACCAATTGCTGAAATGATGGTTGAAAATGTTCAATCATTAGGTGGTGTATTAACATTAGAGGATTTAGCAAATTATAAAGTTGAAGTGAGAGAACCAGTTGTAGGTAACTACAGAGGGTATGAAATCGTTTCAGTACCACCATCTAGTTCTGGAGGAACACATATCATTGAATTATTAAACATATTAGAAAACTTTGATATGAGTTCATATGAACATGGTTCAACAGAAGCGATTCATTTATGGACAGAAGCGATGAAATTTGTCTATGCAGATAGAGCAAAATATATGGCAGATACCGCTTTTGCAGATGTACCATTAAGCGGATTGTCATCGGAAGATTATGCTGCTGCATTAGCAGAGAAAATTTCAATGGATTCAGTGATTACTGAATTAGATCAACCAGATGTATGGCCATATGAAAGTGAAAGTACAACTCACTTATCTGTTTTAGATGAAGCAGGTAACATTGTTTCTATGACGAAGTCGGTTAACTTCTTCTTTGGATCAACAGTGACTGTACCAGGAACTGGAATTATCATGAACAACCATATGATGGACTTTGATTTATCACCAGATGCTGTAAACAGTATTGAATCAGGAAAAAGACCACTTAGTAGTATGAGTCCTACACTTGTACTGAAAGATGGTGAACCATTTATGGTCGTTGGATCTCCAGGTGGTTCTAAGATTATCATTGCTGTAGCTGAAGTTATCAGTAATGCAATTGATTATGATATGTCAATGGTAGATGCAATTAATGCACCGAGATTCTATGGTATTTTAGGTACGGATATTGAACTGGAAAGTAGAATTTCAGAAGAAACAGTTACTGGACTAGAAGCTCTAGGACACACAGTTTCAGTAAAAGAGGCATATTATCCTTCTTTAGGATCTGCAAACTGTATTATGATTGAAGATGGCGTGATCACAGGTGTTGGTGATCCAAGAAGAGATGGACAAGCAGTGGGTAACTAGGAGGTACAAAGTGAAGAATAAATTAGGTGTAGTATTAATATTGGTAATATCATTGTTGGCCGTAGGATGTGGTAATGATACCGCTACAAATGAAAATGTTAGTACTGAAGCTGATATGACAGTTGAGCAAGTGACATTAGATGCTCCTATAGCAGACCAACCGTTAATTTTAACATCAGCAGGACAATCGGCAGATGTTAAAATGATTGAATCATTAATTAAAAAAACTGATATCCCATATACTATTGATACGGTTTTAAATGCAGAGAATATCGGAGATGCCAAAACATTGATTATTGCTATTGGTGGTAGTTCAAAAGGACTTGGCGCTGCAGGTATTGATACGGATGAAGAAATTGAACGTGTGACGACTTTAATCGCTAAAGCAAAAGAAGATGGTATGACAATCATTGGTATGCATGTTGGTGGTGAAGGTAGAAGAGGTGAACTTTCAGATAAATTTGTAAACGCAACAGTAGGTTCTGTAGACTATCTTGTTTATGTTGAAAGTGGAAATTATGATAATTTGTTAACTGATTTAGCTTCAGAAAACAATATTCCATTTGAATCAGTAGAGAGTATTGCAGGATCATTAGAAGCACTTCAAAAGGCATTTAAGTAATTAACAAAAAGCAAGGAATCTTGTTATTCCTTGCTATTTTTTTGAAAATGAGGAGGAAAAACCTTGCAAATAGAATTGATTATATTTGTTGCACTGGTCCTTGTATTTATGGTGGGTTGCTTCAAATTTAAATTACCTGTTGGTATAGCAATGGTTCTAGCAGCGATTTCAGGGACGCTTATCGCTGGTGAGGGTGTACCGATTCGACATTTAGTTGAAGGTACTTTTGGCTATATAGATACAATTTTAGTTATATCAACAGCGATGATTTTCATGAAAATCGTTGAAAAGTCTGGTGCGCTTAATGCATTGAATACCGTGTTTATTAATAAATTTCATAAACAACCAGCACTTCTATTGGTATTGTTGATGATTATTGTTATGTTTCCCGGTATGATTACAGGATCATCTACAGCAGCTGTTTTAACAGCAGGTAGTTTAGTTGCTCCTGTATTAATTATGATGGGTATACCAGTTGTTAATACTGCAGCGATTATTGCTATAGGCGGTATGATGGGTATGATAGCACCACCGGTTAACGTACCGGTTATGATTATTGGTGGTGGTATTGATATGCCTTATGTTGGTTTTGAAATACCTTTATTGCTGATGTCAGTACCAGTAGCGATATTCAGTGTATTATTTTTAGGATATAAGTACGTTAAAAATCTTAATTATGAAGAATTAAAAGGGAAATTAGATATTGATTTAGATAAAAAATATAGTTGGACAATCTATATTCCGATTTTGGTTGTAATTGTATTAATGGTATCAACAAAAATGTTACCAGAATACTTACCGAATCTTGGTTTGCCACTTATTTTTCTAATGGGTAGTATTGTTGGAGTGTTTACAGGTGAGAAATTTAATTTATTAAAAACAACAAAGGAAGCTGTAAATAGTGCATTACCAGTTATGGGCATATTAATTGGTGTTGGTATGTTCATTCAAGTCATGACCTTAACGGGTGTTAGAGGATTTATTGTTGTGAACAGTCTCAGTTTACCAACCGTCTTATTATATGTTGGTATAGCTATTACAATACCTTTATTTGGTGCCATATCATCATATGGATCTGCCTCGGTATTAGGTGTGCCATTTGTATTGGCTTTATTAAGCCAAGATCAAATTATTACAGCGGCTGCACTCTCTTTAATTGCAAGTATCGGTGACTTGATGCCACCAACAGCACTTGCTGGAATGTTTGCGGCACAAGTTGTCGGAGTTGAAAATTATGGCGATGTTTTAAAGAAAACAGTGGTACCAGCAGTTGTAATAATTGCTTCTGGTATACTATTCATTGTTTTTTCTAACCCGTTAGCAAGTTTGATTTTTTAATGGAAGGTGAATAGAATGACATTAATATATAGAATAATTGTTTTAATTGTTTTGCTACTTGTTGTTTGGAATTTATTTGATGAAGATAAGATGAAAAATCAAGCAAATGCTGCAATTGTAATTATTCCATTGCTACTTAGAGTTCTTATGATTAAGTAGTGGAGGTGAAAATGAATAAACGAATAACAGCAACCATATTTTTAGTATTAGCATTGATCATTGCTTTTGTTTCTGGTCAATCGTTTTTAAAAATGTATGAAGAGGAACCGATTGTTAAAGGTCCTGGTGTCACACGTATTGAGATGTTAAGTGATTACTTCCCAGGTTTAAAGGATTCTTCTGGAGATACCGAAATATATGTTTTAGAAGGATCTGAACCTGGTGGTTCAACTTTGGTACTTGGCGGTACACATCCAAATGAATCAGCTGCATATCTTGCTTCTATTGTACTGATAGAAAATGCAGTAATAGAGAAGGGTACGTTATATGTGATACCACGTGCAAACAATAGTGCCTTTACTCATAATGATGCACAGGAAGCTTCACCACAAAAGTTTACGATAGAAACAGAATCTGGTGAGAGATGGTTTAGATACGGTTCAAGAGCGACTAATCCAGTTGATCAGTGGCCAGACCCTGATGTGTATATCCATGCAGCTTCTGGTCAGCAATTATCAGGTAGTGAAACTCGTAATCTAAACAGAGGTTATCCAGGTAGACCTGATGGTACTCAAACAGAACAAGTATGTTATGGTATTACAACACTTATCAATACCAATAAGATTGATATGACGATAGATTTACATGAAGCATCTCCAGAGTATCCAGTCATCAATGCGATTGTAGCTCATGAAGATGCAATGCCTATAGCAGCTGATGTAGCAATCAATATGCAATTAGATGGTATTGATATTGGTCTTGAACCGTCACCGGTTAATTTAAGAGGATTAACTCATAGAGAACTTGGTGATGCTACAGATACTTTTGCAGTTTTAATGGAAACGGCTAATCCGTCTCAAGGTAGACTTAGAGGGGCGACTAATGCAGAGTTAGTGACTGAAGGTCAAGATCATCTTTATGAGAAAGCTTTTGAATTAGGAAGATTATTTGTGCCGTTTGACGAAAGTGGTCATCCAATAGAACAGCGTGTTGCTAGACATATAAAAGGTGTTACAAGCTTTATGGAGTCTATGTCTGTTTATGATGAATCAAAGGCTATGATTGTTACAGGATTACCAAGTTATGAAGAGTTAGTTGAAAATGGTGTTGGTAAATACTTACTACCAGTAGACTAGAAAGGAGAGAACAATGAAATTAGTATTGAGAGTATTACTACTGATTGTCATTGTTCTTTTTTTATTTTACCCTAAACAACATACAACTCAATTTACCATCTGTGAAGGTGAACAAACTGCAACAGAGGGTATCGTTATCAAGTCTATTTTAAAAGGACCTACAGTTTATATTGTTGCAGGGATACATGGTAATGAACCTGCAGGTATTGAAGCGCTAAAAAGACTTCAAGAGATTCAACTTAAAAAGGGTACTTTGATTCTATTGCCAGAAGCCAATCAATTGGCCGTAAAAGAAAAATCAAGGACTCTTCCTTCGTTAGGAGATCTTAATCGAGCATTTCCTGGAAGAAAAAAAGGTATGGTTGTTGAAGAACTTGCTTATGAAATACATGAGAATATAACTGACTTTCAACCTGATATTGTACTTGATCTTCATGAATCAAAGAATTATAACTCTGGGGAAATCTATGCTATTGGTCACTCTATAATCTACACGGATCTTAGTCTGGTGACATTAGTTGAAGAACTATTGGTCTTTCTAAATGACAAATTAGATGAACCCTATGTTTATTTTTATGATGAAAAAGAAGGGACACTCAATACAACATTATCACAAGAAGACATCCCTATCATTACATTTGAAACAGATGTCGAACAATCGTTTGAAAAAAGAATCTCAGAACAATTAAGAGTGATATACTTCGTATTAGAAGCATATGAGTTAATTGAAGACACACCATCATATAAACTGGACCCTATAAGATAGACCGTTAAAAAAAGAGTATATCCTCTAGATTTAGCAAATTCCATTTTATAGGGTTATTTTTTTGCAAAATTTTGCCGAAAATCATCAGAAAGACTATTTTCTGTCGGAAAATTATTATAAAATGATAAGACAGTAGATATTAATTTGACTTAAAAATATAAGTAGTCATTTAATCTTGATGACATATAATAGATTGGAGTGTTATGAAAAAAATAGTGATGTTTTTGTGCCTTGTATTACTTTTAGTAGGGTGTGATGTATCTTTGCTTAAAGAAGACTCAAAGTTATATTTTGCTAAAATGGATGAAGGCAATCAAATGTTGAATAATGATGATGTTGAAGGTGCACTTGAAGTGTTTTTGGAAGCGAAAGAGTACGCTGATGGAGATGATGTTGTACTGAATAATATCAGTATGGCTTATAACCAACTCGGTGAATATGAGTTGAGTAAGAAATATATCTTAGAAGCTATAGATATTGGTAAAAAAGAGTCCATCGAGTATGTTAATGCAGGTAATGCCTCATTAGGTTTGAATGACTATGATGATGCAATAGAGTATTATGAACTTTCTTTGGACCTAAACGATGAAGAGTATTATTCATATTATGGTCTTGGACAAGTTTACTATGAAATAGGAGAATACGACCTATCTGTAAAAGCTTTAAAATCAGCAATTGAACTTAAAAAAGATTATGATGCTTACTTAAGTGTTGTTGATGCTTTAATGATGCATGGTGATTATGATGACGCTTTGTTATATGCCGATAGAGCCATAGAGATGTATCCCTATGATTATGATATATATGACTATAAAGGAAAAGTTCTTGAAGTCGCTAAAAGTGAATCAGAAGTACTGGAGTATTACACCGAGATTGGCAGAAAATTTTCATTTGAAGAGGATGTTCATTTAAACACTGCTTGGTATTACTATAATAATGAGAGATATGATAAAAGTGCAGAATATCTTTTGAGCATCATAAAAAGGTATGATGATTTTGAAACTCACTATTTATTAACCCATGCTCTTAAGAACAGTTTTCAATATGAGCTCGCTTTAAAACATGCGGATATTTTAGAATCTATAGAACCGGATAATTATAAATGTAATAATACTATAGGTTTGATTTACGATGATCAAGGTTATTATTTAGAAGCAATACCATACTTTTTAAAAGCAGCCGAGCAAACAGATGAATTACAGCCATCAATTAACGTGGTCACCAATTATTTCAAAGCAAAAAGATATTCAAAAGCGATTGAATTTGGATTAAATGAAGTTGAAAAATATGGTGA
>JABXKX010000263.1 GCA_013619035.1 Peptostreptococcaceae bacterium | reverse complement strand
GAATTGTCTAGAGGAAATCGCTATAATAAGTTGAAAGGATATGACTATGCATAATACGAAATCAGACATTACAAAAAACATACTCGCTGGATCTCTTAAAAAGCTTCTTGAAGAGAAGTCCTTAAACAAAATAAGCATCAAAGAAATCGTATCGGATAGTGGTCTTAATAGACAAACTTTTTATTATCACTTTAACGATATTTATGATCTTTTGGATTGGATCTTCAAAAATGAATTTCTTTCGATCTTTAATAATTATGAAGGTGAAAGACTATGGCAGGAAGGTTTAAAAGAGTTTCTTTATTATATCGAAGAAAATCGAATCGTATGTCAAAATGTCATTGGATATTTAGGTCATGATTCAATAATACGTGCTTTTTACAAGGACATCTCTAAGTTTGTTATTAAAGCCATTGATAAAATATCAGAAGGTTATGAGATTGGTGCTAATTACAGAACTCAATTGATACAATACTTCACTATTAGTTTCAGTAGTATTATTGAGCAATGGACAATAGGAAACATTTCTCAAACCATTGATGAATTGGTCGAATTTTTAAATATCATCATCAAAGATCAAATGCGCGGAACCGAATTGCGCCTAAATAAAAAATAGAGATTAATCATATTAATCTCTATTTCTATTTATATCTCTAAACTCTTCATTATTATTTTTTCAACTTCTTTTGCTACTAGCATCGCTCTCTCATCATCGGTAATCATATGTAACATCTCTGTTGGTTTCATCATACCTATAATGACCTGATTACTCTCTTCATATACAACAACTTTACAGGGTAAAAAATACCCTACATCCTGAGAAATGTCTAAAATTTCTTTTGCCAATTTAGGATTACATACTTCCAAAACATAATAGTTATTCGGATAGCTCATATTGTGTTCTTTAAACTTGTCTTTAAAATTCAACTCAAATAAAGTTCCAAAACCATTTTCTTTTAGAGACGCTTTTACTTTCGTTAAAGTTGTTTTTAGATTATATCTAGATACTACTTCAAATCTCATATATAAATCCTCCTAAAGCATATATATCCAATATATGACGTTTTAATCCATTTTGAATTGATTTAATCCAACATCCAGACAATGCCAACTTAAAGTGCCACATTTAGCTCTAGCAGGCATCTTATTCAAACTTTCAAAGAGCGTTGCATCTTCTAAAAGTTCTTCTTCATCTTCTGTCAGTTCATGTCCACGAACCATCTTAAAGAAAACTTCCGCTTTTTTCTTTGCTTCGTTAACTTCTAATCCTTTGACTAAATCTATCATAATAGACATAGATGCTTGACTAATAGCACATCCGGAACCAATATAAGCTGCATCTGTTATGATACCCTCATGTACTTTTAACTGTAATGTTAAATCATCACCACAATTAGGATTATGCCCTCTTTCAACGGCATCAGGTGATTCTAACTCTCTTTTATTATGTTTACTTTTATTATGTTCTAAGATGATTTCGGTATACAAACTATTCATAAAACACCTCCTTAACTTGATGTAATGCATAGATCAATTGATCTACATCTTCTTTTGAATTAAAAATACTAAAAGACGCTCTACATGTTGAAGGATGTTTTAAGTATTTCATCAGAGGCTGACAACAGTGATGACCAGCTCTAATAGCAACATGATGACTATCCAAAATACTGGCAACATCATGAGGATGTACCTTTTTCACATTAAAGGTTATTAAAGCACCTCTATTTCTATTACCATATACCTCTATGAAGTCTAATTGTTTAAGTGCATCAAAGGCATACATCGTCAACTCGCGTTCCAGTGATATGATGTTTTCTAGTCCAACTTCATTAATATACTCAATCGCTGTTTTTAGACCTATAACACCAGCTACATTTTGTGTACCGGCTTCTAGTCTTTCTGGCAGATCTGCATATGTTGTTGATTGTTCTTCAACGTATTCAATCATATCACCACCAGATAAAAAGGGATCAAACGACTCTAATATCTCTTTTTTACCATAGAGTACACCGATGCCTTGTGGTGCAAATATCTTATGACCTGAAAATACCATCAAATCTGGTTCCAAAGCTTTTACAGATACGTCATCATGTCCAACACTCTGTGCAACATCCAACAAACAGATGGCTTTAACTGCTTTTGCCTGATCAAAGATCTTTTTAACATCATGTTTGATACCAATACCATTTGAAATCATTGGGATAGATACCATCAAAGTATTTTGATCTATTTTTGAAAGTTCAGACTCTAAAATCCTGCCGTCGTCATCACAGTATAAGTATCTGAGCTCAGCGCCAGTTTCATGACATAAACGCTGAAACGGGATGATATTACTATGATGATTGGTAATGGATAAGACTATGTTCTGTTCTGGTTTTAAAAACTTTCGAATATAACCATATGCAATTAAATTCAGTGATTCTGTTGCATTTCTTGTAAAAACTATTTCAGAGGTCTCATCCGCTTTGATAAAGTTTTTAACAACTTCTCTACCTTCTTCATATAATCGAGTAGATTCTATTGAAAGCAAATGAGCCCCTCTATGAGGACTACCATTGCTGGTTTCATAATAATTTTTTATTGCATCAATCACCACTTTTGGTTTTTGAGATGTGGCTGCACTATCTAAATAAACCAGTTCCTTATGATGATTGAATATTGAAAAATCTGATTTATGCGATAACATAATTAATGCTCCTATCAACAGACTCTAATGATTTAAGTTTGATATCCTCATCAGAAATATCTTCTATAACTTCTTTAAAACTAGAAGATATGACAAGAAGTTTGGCTTCTTTTTCTGATAAGCCTCTGCTCATTAGATAGAATAATCTGTTTTCATCTAGTTGTCCTATACTGGCACCATGCTCTCCAATAACATCATCTTCTGAACACATAAGTGCTGGTATGGAATCAGATTTTACGGTTTCACTTAATAACAGTACCACTTCTTCTTCTTTACCAACTGATTGCACGGCACCTCTTTCAAAGTGAAGTGTGCCTCTAAAGACTTTCTTAGCCTTGCCACCTAATACCCCTTTACCCAAAATATCTGATTGCGTCTTTTTGCCGATATGATTGGCTGTAAAAGATAAATCCAATCCTCTGTCATCCGCTGCCATATAAAGTGATTTATAAACACATTTACTTTTGTACCCTTTTAGATTGGTATCGTAGTTAATGATCATATTCTTAGAACCTAGCTGTATATCAACAACCTTTAGTAGGCCATTGTCATGTATTTCAGTTTGAGTTTGATCAATAAACTGACTTTCCAAATGATTGTTCTGTATCTTTATCAAAGTAAGTTCCGCACCTTCAGCAACTACTATTCGAGTTAATCCATGATGTACGGAATTTTCAAGATTATTGTAATCCATTACAACGGTCCCTTTAGAATACGGCGTTACATAAATATGGTTGTTTTCTATTAGATCACCATGTTCTTTATAATCCAACCAAATCAATTCCTGATCCTTTTGATCTATAATAATACTCAACTGAGTTTCTGCTTTTCTTATAATAAAGTTTTTAAAGTCACGTCCTAAGTCTTTTTTAAATTCTAGACTTGGTACGATTAATTTCTTAACATCGTGAATGACTGATTTTTTAGATCCTTTTTTTATTTCAGGCGTATACTTATCAGGTGTGATCTGTACCACAAATTCTGGTAGAGGTATCCTTTTAAAGTCAATGCCTGCTTCTTTAAGTGTCATGTGAACCTCCTATCCTACAACGCCTTCAAGCTCTAGTGTTATTAAATTGTTAAGTTCTACTGCGTATTCCAGTGGTAATTCTTTTGTTATCGGCTCCACAAAACCACGGACAATCATCGCTTTTGCTTCTGCTTCTGGAATGCCTCTAGACATTAAGTAGAAGATCGCTTCTTCAGAAATTCTTCCAATTTTTGCTTCATGACCAATATCAACATTGCTATTTTCAACTTCAATGATTGGTAAAGTATCCGAAACAGATAGATTATCAAGAATCAAAGATTCACAATTCACCGTTGATTTTACATGATGAGTGTTTTTAGTGGCTTTTAACATCCCTCTATAGAAAGCGTGACCGCCACCTTTTGATATCGATTTTGAGTTTACAATCGACGTTGTATGAGGTGCTGCATGTAATACTTTTGTACCGGTATCTAAATACTGACCTTCAGCCGCAAAGGTAATGCCTGTGAATTCAGATTTTGCATACTCTCCTCTTAAAATACTCATAGGATACAACATAGATACTTTGGATCCAAAAGAACCTGAAACCCATTCTATTTTACCGTGTGCATCGACTGCTGCACGTTTTGTGTTTAGGTTGTACATATTTCTGGACCAGTTTTCAATGGTTGAATATCTAAGTTCTGCACCTTCTTTTACAAAGAGTTCTACCGCACCAGCATGTAAATTCTGTACAGAATACTTTGGCGCTGAACACCCTTCAATAAAGTGAAGTTTGGCTCCCTTTTCTACAACGATCATGGTATGCTCGAACTGACCAGCCCCTTTAGCATTTAATCTAAAGTAAGATTGTAGCGGAAAATCCACTTCAATACCTTCAGGTACATAGACAAATGAACCCCCTGACCATACCGCTCCATGAAGTGCTGCAAACTTGTGATCATAAGGTCTGATTAGAGTCATAAAATATTTTTTAACGATATCAGGGTATTCATGTACAGCCGACTCCATATCGGTATAAATAACACCTTGATCAACCAATTCCTGTTTAATAGAATGATAAACTACTTCTGAATCATATTGAGCACCAACACCAGAAAGTGATTTTCTTTCTGCTTCAGGAATACCAAGTCTTTCAAAGGTCTCTTTGATATCATCAGGTACTTCATCCCATGAATGTTGTTGTTCTACATCAGGTTTTACATAATGAACAATATTTTCAACATCTAAATCCGATAGATCCGCTCCCCATGTAGGAACCGGTTTTGACTTATAGATTTCAAGAGATTTTAATCTCTTTTCCAACATCCAATTCGGTTCTTTTTTTTCTTTTGAGATTTCTCTAATAATCTCTTCATTTAATCCTTTATCAGAACGATAAACATGGCGTTCTTCATTAATAATATCGTAGACACCACGGTCTATATCTGATACTTGCGTTTTCTTAGCCATAATATCTCCTTATTTATATGATTCAAATCCTTTGGTATCAATTTCATTTGCAATCTCAACCGTACCACTTTTAACAATTTTGCCATCCACTAAAACATGTACAAAATCTGGTTTGATGTAGTCTAAAATTTTATTGTAGTGTGTGATAATCAGCATACTGTTATTCTCAGATACCAATTCTTTTAAATTTTCATAAACTGACCGAATAGCATCTATGTCTAAACCTGAATCGGTTTCATCTAATATTGCCAATCTAGGTTTTAACATAGCCATTTGAAGAATTTCATTTTTCTTCTTTTCACCACCTGAAAACCCTTGGTTTAAATATCTATCGAGATAATCATGTTTCATATCGAGTTTATCCATGATTTCATGTGCTTGTTTTCTAAACCGAGTTGTCATGGGTAACATACCCGTTTTTTCTCTTATACTTGTTTTAAGAAAATTCTCTACTGTAATCCCAGGTACTTCTTCTGGGTATTGGAATGATAAGAACAAACCTGCTTTGGCACGTTCGTCTACTTTCATCTCCAATAAATCTTTCTCAAAGAATAAAACTTCTCCGCCATCCACTTGATAGTTAGGATGTCCCATTAACACATTTGCAAGTGTTGATTTCCCAGCACCATTGGGTCCCATAATTAAATGAACTTCACCTTCATTTATTTGTAAGTCAATGCCCTTTAATATGTTTTTACCATCTGCCGATGCTTGTAGGTTTTTTATATTTATAATTTCTTTCATGTATCCTCCTTAATTCCTAGTAAAATACTGCGAATTGTTTTCACCTATATAGTATACTATTTTAGTCTATATTGTCAATAAAAAAAATCATCCTTTTTAAAGAATGATTTCAGCTTCTCTTCTATCTGCTTTAAACATATGTCTAAATAAAATGGTACCGATGAAATAACAGATGATTGTAATCACATACGGTGAGTTATATGAGATGTTTGCCATCATAAAACCACCGAGTAAAATACCTAATGCACGTGCTAAATTATTCATCGTTGATCTTAAAGAGCTAATTAAAGGTCTATAAACGTCATCTACGAGCTCCATATAAAAGTTTTGAAGAATTGGATTGGCCATATTCATCAAAGTTGATCTAAAGAAAAAGGCGATTGTCACCAGAATGACATTTTGTGGTAAACCTATTAAAACTAAAAAAGGTATGGATCCCATCTGTACTAGTGTGACGGTATTAATTCTTCCAAATCGTTTCGCAAGATATGGGACAGTTAAACCACCAATCACAGTACCAAACTGAGCTATGGCTAAGATAACACCTACACCACTGTCTTTTAAATCGAGTGCATATTTTAAATATACCCCAAAGAATGGTACGACCAAACCTGCACCAAATCCGATGATACCTGTAAATAACAGCATTTTAACCAATTTTGGTGAATAAATCTTCTTTATTTCTCTGAAGTGGACTTTTGTTTCGTTATGCGACTTCTCCCCTTTAATCATAAATAAAGGAATCAAAGCCACCAAACTCATGGCACTTACTACATATATAGCATACCTAACACCAATGTAATTGGTTGCAAAATGCGTTCCAAATAAATCCGCTAACATGCCTGTTACTAAAGAACCCACCATAAAAGCTGCATTCTTAGCAGCAAAACTTGCACTAAAGGCATGCATCCTAGTTGAATCACTTGTCTTAGAATATAGAAATGGTGCTTCAAAAGTCATCAGAGTAGATTGACCAATTCCCGATAAGATACACATGGCCTGCATAAAGTATAAGTTCGTTGTACTGACCATTAAAACTGCCGATACACCAATAATCATTAATCCAAATGCAATTGCATTTCTTCTACCAAACCGGCTGGCTAAAAGAGCCATCGCCACTGCTGAACATGCCACTGCAAATCGCCTAAGCGATAATAAACTTCCGACGATTGCTTCGTCATACCCTATTTCTTTAACATATATGCCTAAAAAACCGTTAAATGCTGAAGACGTTAATCCAAACAGAAATATAACGGTTATAAATAATTTTACGTGTTTGCTTAATTTTAAATAATCCATATTTTCACCCTACGTCAGTATACACCAATTTACTTCGAGTGTCTAAAGAAATTCCCAGATACTTCTTTTCTTTAACAATTCTACTGTTAAGAAAACTTTTTAGTCAAAGGGGTAAGGTTATAAGACATTATGTAAGTGTAATAGTCCCAAAAAAGTATCTTCTGTAATTACAAAAGACACTTCTCAATTTAAAAATAAGAACAGCTCAGAGCTATCAATAATTGTCCGATAAAATAAAATGGCGGTGCTTGGGCCATCGGAAAATGTTTGTCTGTAAAGTGATAAATACCCAACTGACAATCACCACTAAAAAATGAAATGATCCCTATTGTGAATAATACAGACTGTGTAGTTGTGAAGTAATCGCCATAAAATGTTGAGATTGCTCTAGATATTACAAAACAGAATGCCAATAAATATACTAGAACACCAATAGTAACTTTCGTTGAAGGTTTACCATCGACACCACCTCTACCGTTGACAAAAATAATGGCTATGACGATATAGACAATCAACATAATCATGGAAATGATCTTATCCTGTGTTTGAAAACCTGATAACCTTGTCCATGTAATGCCATAGATTAAAATGGCAACCAAAAATAATGCCATGCCTTTAATAAAGGCTTCCTTATCATCTCTATTTACTAAAATACTATCAGCAAATGTTGATATACCTAGACCTAACATAATCCAGAAAGTGTAAGTAAATTGCGTATCTCCTAAGAAGCTAAGTCCAGCAGATAATAGCGCCATCATCGTTGTCATCGGTTGACATATTCTGACCATCTTCAAATTGTTCTTTTTCCTACCAATCATATCCCCAATCATGAATAACAGAAA
This sequence comes from Peptostreptococcaceae bacterium, assembly GCA_013619035.1. Next base: position 125 of record JABXKX010000263.1, on the reverse strand, counting down.
AAATGGAATGGGTATTAAATTCATATAAACCTCCTTATTCTCTACTTATTATGGCATATTTTAGGTGAATTATGCAAAAAAATTTCTTTTGCGCTATCATAAGAAAGAATTACATAAATATATTC
>JABXKX010000417.1 GCA_013619035.1 Peptostreptococcaceae bacterium | reverse complement strand
GAATACACTGCTAGCCTAAAGTGGTAATCGTTGCTAGAGTAAATATGCTTCTGAGAAAATGGGCAAGAAGAAGACATCCTAAGAAGACAGCCAAATGGATGAAGAAGAGGTATTTTATACGAGTAAAGCACAGGGATTGGATTTTCAAGTCTGAAACAAATCAGTTAAAATTTGCAGCTGACTTTCGAATAAAGAGACACATTTTAATTAGACTGCATACGAATCCGTACTTCCCTGAGCACCAAGAGTATTACCGGAATCGACGACTTGCTAATGCCTGAGAGGTATTGGTTGAAAGTGGCTTGAGCCTAGTGAAGTGAAAGTTTCACGCTGGGTTCTTATGGGAGGAAGAGGAGGCGACTCCTCTGACTTACCAGACTATGGAAGTCATATAAGATTACTATTCTAATATATTTTGAAGAGTTATTGTAACTCCAACTAGGATACTAAGCAGTTTATAAACAGATTTTGGTAGTTAACTTGATATTCAAAGTACTATGGATTGTTTGTCAATTACTATTTTTTCAAATAACCACATAGTACTCATATGAAGTTCAGACAGAAATAGATGAAATTTCTGAAGAGGAGTACAGATACATAATAGATAACATTTACAAGGCATAGTCTTAGACAATGAATTTTGTTTGTTATATAATCGATGAGAAGGAATAAAATGTAATAAGATACTATAATAGTGTTGTTAGTTAACTGATTGAAATAAGTCTATGAGTTGGCAACTGATATACGTGTATCAGAGATTGATTGGTAATCATACTAAATCAAAGTAGGGGTTGAAAAAATGAGAAAAAAAGCATTATTACTAATAGTCTGTCTACTGTTTTTAGTAGGCTGCAATGCAGAAGAAAATGTAGAACTGAGTTTAGAAGCGAATGTTGAACCAGAAGTAGTAGAGAAAGAAGAAGTTGTTGAAGTTGAAGAAAAGGAAGTATTTGAACTGAACACTGCTATGAACGTTGAACCACTAGAAACGAATGAGTACGGTGTCAAACTAGAATCGCCTTTAGCCTTAACATTCAAAAGTGATGTAACCTTAGAAGAGGTAACAACTAACGTTAAGTTCATACCAGAAAGGGCATTTGAAGTCGAGAAAACGGATAATAGGAATTACACTGTGATTCCAGAGGAAAAGTGGGAAAAGAATACGATTTATACGATGACATATGATCCTCTTGATTATACCAAAGCTTTTCAGACTATGGAGTATCTTGCAATAGTCGATTTCTATCCAAATACCGATTATACAAGTGTTCATACGAATGCAGTAGTTGAACTACACTTTAACAGTGAAAACATAACATCTATTGACGAATACTTCTCAATTGAACCAGAGGTTTTAGGGACGTTTGAGTATCATAAGGAGAAAATAGTCTTTATACCACAGCAACTTGAAGAGGAGACGACCTATACAGTAAAAGTAGCCTCTGGTGTATCAGATGGTGTAAGAACTTTGCAAGAATCATTTAGTTTTAAGTTTGAGACAAGATCTAACTATAGCTATGAGAAATCAGTTCATGCTCAAATCGTTAACGTGAAACCTAATGAACCATTCAGTGTTGGTCTATCCAGATATACAGTTGAAGACAGTTATGATGTAAAGATATTTCAAGTTACTGATTTTGATCTATATCGAGATAGTTACTTGAAACTGAAGAAGCAGAACGTAGATGATGTCAAGTTCGATGATATGCATGTAGTATTTGAGGAGAAAATTGAATCGACTACTTATGGCTATGAAAACTTATTAGGCTTGCCACCACTTGAGGATGGTTACTTCATTGCGGAACTGAATGACAAACATCGTTATATATTCATACAAGTTAACAACTATCAAGTCTATACCTCTAGATTTGAAAACGGAAGCATGTACTGGCTTGTAGATAGTGATATCAATGAACCTGTGGCAAATGCAGATATCTATATGAATGAAGAACTCAAGGGTGCTACAGGAGAAGATGGTGTTCTATTCATAGATGAGACTACTTTGGAAACTGATATGTATGCTTCCGTTGGTGGTGATAGCATCCTGATGAGTCTAAAACCAAACGAGTATGACTATTACTATGACTACTACTATGATGAATACAGTAATAGCCAAACGAAGTATTGGGGATTTATTTATACAGATAGACATGTGTATCAAACGAAAGATAAAGTAAATATTTTTGCATTTCTAAGAAACCGTTCAGATGAACCTATTGAATCATTGACCATGAAAATAGGTAGGAACTGGTCTGAGGAGTATTTTGTAGAAAAAGAAGTTTATTTAGATGAGCATTTAACACTGACTGAGGGCTTTGATTTCGAACTTGAAACAGGTTACTATACTGTCAATTTGTATGATGGCGAAAAAAGATTGGCTTATTCAGAGTTTTATGTTGATGAATATGAGAAGCCTGAAATTGAACTGGAAAGTTCAATTGATGAGTTGCTGATCATGCATGATGATACATTCAATTACACGTTTAACGCAAGTTATTTCAGCGGTTTGGCATATAGAGATAAGGAGTTTGAAATAACTCACTCTCATAAATACGATGATCAAGTTTCAGAAAACATGTTTACAGATGAAAATGGTAATATTGAGAAAACGATAACGCCGCGAGTGACAAGTACAAACTGGAGGCCTGTTAATTATTATGTTTACGCATCCAACAAAGGAGAATCATCACAGTACTTAAATACAAGAACATATTTATCTGTCATGCCTCATGACATAATGATTACATCTAAACATGCAACTGAGGATAATGCTGCTAATGTCGATGTGATGATGAATTATATTGATATTTCCGATTATTCCGGTTCGTTCGGCATGAACTATGAAGATATTAAAGGTGAGTCATATGATGGTGTTGTCACTGTTCGTATAGAAGATAATTATGTTTTGAAGACATTTGTGGAGACGGTATACAATCCTCTACACAAGGTTTCATTTGATATTTATGAGTATGAATATGTAACAGAACAGCTTGATTCTCAACAAGTCACGACCTATGAGGGATTAGGTAATTTTACTTTTGAGATGCAAGACAATCATAGTTATTCGATTGAACTAGAAGTCAAAAGTCCAGATGGTAAATCTGTGATAGAGAGTTTCAGCATATACAATTATAAGTACAAAAGGAATCAATCTGAACATACTGATAGGGCAAAACCTTATCATTACAATTATAATTATAGTGTACGATATGATGTTGGAGAAACTGTTGTATTTCAACTGTTAGACAGTGGTTCAGAACCTGTAGCAGAAAATGATAATGATCTATCACTTAATCTAATTTTGAGGGAAGGTCTTCAATCTTATGAAGTCACTGATAGTGCCAGGTATGAATTTGAGTTCACGAAAGCACATCGGCCGAATGTGATGTACAAATCAATATACTTTGATGGCAATATGATGCATATGACTCCAAAGGAAAACTCGTTTGCTGTGAATTTTGATTATGAAACTTTAGAATGTAGCATTTCTGCTTATACTGATAAAGGTGATTACAATCCTGCTGAAACAGTTACATTAAATGTGGAGGTTCAGGATAAAGATGGGCAACCATTTAATGGTGCTTTAAATGTCTCTGTTGTTGATGAAGCTTATTTTGAGTTGTATTACGACTACTTCAACATGGGCAGAACCCTTCATAGATATGTCTACAATGATGGTATCTTGAATGAGGAAGTTTCGTCTGTAGCTTATGATCCATTTGCGAGTGGTGCAGAATGCGGCGAAGGTGGTGATGGTGATTATATTAGAGATGATCTACCGGACACTGCAACATTTGAGACCATAAATGTTGTGGATGGTAAGGCAACATACACATTCAAGTTACCTGACAATTTAACAAGATGGCGAGTGACAATGCACGTTGTTAATAAGGAGTTGTACTATGGTGTTGGTAAAACCAACATCACAACCAGTTTGCCGTTCTTTGTGCGTGGTTTATACAATAAGGAATACATAAAAGGAGATGATGTTTTTATAACTGCATCTTGTGATGGAAGTGAAACTACAGAAACATCTGAAGTACTCTATAATTCCAAGTTCGAAGGTAAAGATGATGTTTTGAGTCAATCTAAAAGCATTGGTAGAGAAAATACCCACTTATCAATTGGTTTGGTTGAAGAGGGGACATACGATGTAACTTTAGTAGGTCAGATGGATGATTATCAGGATGGATTAAAGGAATCTATTGAAGTCGTCGAATCTTTTATTGATTTTTCTCATAGAAGAGAGGGAGATCTAAATAACGACTTTGTGCTTTCAAATCCTAGTAGAGAGACAGATCTATATGTTTACAATAAGGATGCAAGAGAATATCTGTATGATCTATACGATATAATCAATTATAGCCAAGAACGTGTTGAGGAAATAATAGCAAGGCATTATGCAAGGCAATTGATTAATGATAATTTCTATGAATTGAATTTAGAGGAGTTGAGTCTAAGTGGATATCAGTACGGTAATGAAGGAATCAGACCACTTACAACAGCTAACCCTTCCATAGAAACCACTTCTCTTATCGCAGGAACAGGTTATGGTATGGAAGCTTTTAATAGAAGTTATGTCATTGGTTATCTGAAATCTATATTAACTAATTACAGTACAACCGCAACGTCTAAAGGCATGGCTTTATGGGGATTAGCGGCACAAGATGAAAAAGTGCTACTGGTTATCAATGAGTTTCTAGAAGCTGAGCCATTTGATGAACTTACAGACGGCGAAAGAATCTATGTGGTGCTTGCGCTATTAGATATTGGTGATGTGACAAGAGCGTACAATTATGGTGTTCAATTCTTGAATGAATATGATGACAATAATCTCAGTACACAAGAGAAATTACTAGTTGGTACCTTTGCAAACAGATTAGGTATTAAGGAAAATCTTTATAACGAACTACTTGAAGTCGATGATATTCGTGAGGAGAGTTTGGGACTGCATAAATTGTACTATCTGAGTACGAAACCAATGACTTTCAAAGATGCAAATATGACATATTCCTTAAATGGTGTGAGAGAAACAGTGGAACTTTCTGATGCATGGAGTGTACATATAGAAATCAGTGAGGATGATACGTTCAAACTTGATTCTGTTGATGACAATCTCGCCTTTACTGAGATCTTCAAAATTACAGGTCTTAATGCAGAAGAGTTCCAGTCTAGTGCTCTAAAGATTAATAAAGTGTATGAAAATATTAACCCTGAGATAGGTGATATAGTTGAAGTTATAATTGAAGTGAGGAACCCAACTAAGAAGTTTGTACAAATTAGAGATGTTATTCCTGCTGGATTCGAGTTTGCAGGACAAAGTGAAGACTCAAATTTCTATGTTTATCATGATGATCGCAATATATCAAAGTCTTATTATAGCAATATGAGCAATGTTACTATTAAGTACTACATTAGAGCTGTACAAGTAGGAAGATACAAATCAGAACCTGCAACTGTTCAAATGTATTTCGATGGGGAACTTGAGTCAACTATAACGAGATTTCTGGAGGTAATAAGTGATTAAGTATCGAATTCTCTTACCTCTGATATTTCTATTGCTTAATTTTGAACCGGCTGGTTTTGAACTTGAGTATGATCCGAGCCTGGAGTCATATATGGAGGAAAGTGAAATCTATGAGGATGTGGATTTAAAAGGCATGATTGTACCACATCATAATGTGCCACTTGATAAAATCACAAAAATGTATCGAACGGCTTCAAATGAAGCTGAAACTATAATATTACTCAGTCCAGACCACTTTTCGACAAGTGACAGAGAAATGCTTGTTTCAAAGAAAAGCTGGTACGGTGAGTTTGGAGAACTTCACACAGATAGAAAACTTATAGATCAACTGCTGACATTGGATTTTATCCATGAAGATGATGACGAGATCGTGAAGGAACATGGACTCAATATCCATATTCCTTTCATCGGTCGTTATTTCGAGAATGCGAGAGTTGTTCCAATAGCGGTCAACAAGTCCATTCAGAAGCATCAGCTTGATGAACTGCTAACAGTGATTCCAGATGATGTGTTCATCATTGCATCAGTAGACTTTTCGCACTATTATCCAAAAGAAGAAGCAGATCAATTCGATGAGCATACGATGAAGCTTTTTGAGATAGAGGCCTATGATGAATTTTTTAAGTTAAATGATGCATATTTTGATACACCGGGAGTTTTGTATCTAGTGTTTTCATGGGCCAACAATTATAAAATATATGATAGAGCCAACTCAGCAGATTACATTGGTGATCATGTTATGGAGTCAACGAGTTATTTTTTCATAGGACTTGAATGATAAAAATGAAGTGATTTATAAGGGATAAAGAGGATGTAAATAATAGACAACAGTGGAGTTAGCAATGAATAAACGTTTAATTATTTTCGTGTCAGTCGTTTTACTATGTGGATGTAGTAGTAATGCAACTACTAATGAGAGTGAAGGAATAAATCAAACAGTAGAAGAAAGCAGTACATCAAATGTTGATGCAACTGAAGAAAGCAAAGTATCAGATGTTGAGATAACAGCAAGCGATACTGAGAATGCTACAAGTCAACAAAGTTCAAGTCAGACACATTCTGATGAAGATTCAGATCAACTTGTGATTAGAGTAGAAATAGATCGACTTAATGTTAGAAAAGATGCATCAGTAGAGTCTGAAGTTATTGGTACTGCCTTAAAAAAGGAAACCTATGAAGTGCTGATGGAAAAAGAAACCGACTTGAGAACTTGGTATCTAATTGAGTATGGAGAAGGAGAGGCTGGTTGGATTGCAGGTTGGTACTGTGTAAACGATAAACTGTCAATATATGAGTACAACTGGCTATACAGTGAACCAATAAAATCATCTGATTTACTAGGTATTTTCCACAATACAGACATCTTAGTAGATCTGCAAGGTCCAAGGATTTACGATTACAGAGACAATAGCACTGTTGTATTTCTCGATGCAAGTGTAGGGGATACCGAGGGCTATATTGATTCCAGTAATATATATCATATGAATGAAAACATAATGGTTGAAATGTCTGAGAAAACCGAAAAGCTTTGTAATTATAACCTGATTATGACTCTTGACGACAGATTTGATTACAGCTTTTATACAATAGAAGGTGAAAATGATGATTGGTACTTGGAACATAGAGGTCCCTTAGATATGTCTGATGGTGTTAAGCTGGCCCATTTCAAGGATTGGTTTGATGGTGAAACTTTGGTAGTAGTTGATTCTTTTGATACCAATCATCAGGAACTGTTTAATTTTTTACCCATCACCAAAACTATAGAGAATATCCACTGGGAATCTGGTAACTTTGTATTCACAGTAGATTATACATTATTGAAGGATTGGGTTAATAAGAACTTGAGGTCATTGAATGTGACATATACAGTCGAGTTCACGGGTGATAGTTACAATGTGTTCCTTGTTGATGAACGAGGGAAAAATTTTAGTAGCAATTATGATCTCATTCAAAATGAATCATTTGATATTTATTTAAGGATAAAAGATGAGACACCTTTTCACCACATAGAAATGAGAGAAGTCAAGGCACTTACTTATATGGATGAGACAAGTGTTGTAGATGGTGTTGAGATGTTATGGTTTGAAGTAACAACAAGTGAGGATCTGATTTATTATGCTTGCAGACCATTAAGAGAGAATGAGTAATAATCATTTGTACTAAGAAAAACTTTAATCTGTTTTGCATTAGTCGTATTGACATTGTTATCATGCACTGTAGAAAAAAGAATCAGGTTGATACTATTGATGAGTATCTAGATGATTTATCAGATAAATACGATGGGGATGAACAGTATTACTGTAACTTATGTAGCGTATGTTTTTATCTTCAATGTTGATGTAATTGATGATTTAATAAGTGATTATGTGGAGTTGGCTACTTTATTAGCCGAATATATGTATGAAGGTCATGAGAATACAGATAGAGGAAAAGTTGAGTAATTTATAATGAACCTACTACAACAGAACTAGATTAATGAAAAAGCATAAAAATTCAAATTGATTCTTAAATGACTCAACTCAATACTAAGACAGTAAATGAAGTACTTAGTGAAACTGCCCTACAAATTAAAATTGAACTTTAGAAGATGTTTAAACATTGTTCAGGCATCTTTATTTTTATTATTTTAAGAA
>JABXKX010000439.1 GCA_013619035.1 Peptostreptococcaceae bacterium | reverse complement strand
ATATAGTATACTATTTATGAGATAGTTAACAAACTATCAAAGTGATAATGTTTTTGGGGGGACCAAAACATTTACTCGATAACAAGGAGGATATGAATGTTAAAGAAAATTGTTACTCTATTGCTTATCTCTACTCTAGTAATCGGAATGCTTGCTGGATGTGGTGATACTGCTACCGCTACTGATGATTGGAAAATTGGTATTTTAACAGGTACTGTATCTCAGAACGAAGAAGAATACAGAGCTGCACAAGCTGTAATTGAAAAATATGGTAAAGAGCATGTTGTAGTAATGACTTATCCAGACAAGTTTATGGATGAGCAAGAAACAACTATCGCTAATGTTGCTTCAATGGCTGCAGAAGAAAATATGAAAGCATTATTATTAATTCAAGCTGTACCTGGTTCTTCAGCTGCAATTGATAAAGCAAGAGAAATTAATCCTGATTTATTAATTATTGCAGGTGTACCTGGTGAAAACCCACAAGATATCGCTTCAAGAGCTGACATCGTGTTTACACTTGATGAATTAACAATGGGTAGAACAATGGTAGAACAAGCTCAAAAGCAAGGCGCTGAAGTATTTGTTCACTATTCATTCCCAAGACATATGTCTTATGCATTATTATCTGCAAGAAGAGACTTATTACAACAAAACTGTGAAGCTTTAGGAATCGAATTTGTTGATGCTACTGCTTTAGATCCAACTGGTGATGCTGGTTTATCTGGTGCTCAGCAATTTATTCTTGAAGATACTCCAAGAATGATCGAAAAATACGGAAAAGATACTGCATTCTTCTCAACTAACTGTGGTCTTCAAATTCCACTAATTAAGTCAGTTTTCGAAGGTGGAGCAATTTATCCTCAACCATGTTGTCCATCTCCATATCATGGATTCCCGTCTGCTTTAGGTATTGAAATTCCTGAAGAAAAGCAAGGCGATATCGACTTCTTAGTAGGTGAAATTAGTGCGAAAATGGCTGGAAATGATATGACAGGAAGAATGTCTACATGGCCTGTACCTTGTTCAATGATGTTTATCGAAGCTGGTGCTGATTATGCTAAAGCTTATATCGATGGCGAATTTGATGAAAAATTAAATGTTGCAAAAGTTAAAGAATACTTTAATGCTTATGCAGGTGTTGAAATTGAAGTTAACATTTTAGAAGAAGAAGGCGTTACTTATGACAACTACTTAATGGTATTACTTGGATACTTAGATTTCTAAGAAAATTTTAACTGAATACAAGTATTAAGGTTGCCTTTTTGGCAGCCTTAATCTTTGACTCATAACGTTGTGAAAAAAAAAACAAACTAAAATTGGGGTGGTGAAAGCGTGCAAAACGAATATGTATTGCAGATGAAGAACATTCAAAAGGAATATTATGGTAACAAAGTACTTAAAGGTGTTAACCTTAATATTAAACCTGGTGAAATTCACGCTATTGTTGGAGAAAATGGAGCAGGCAAATCAACTTTTATGAATATCTTATTTGGGATGAGAGTCATTCATGATACCGGGGGATTTGAAGGAGAAGTAATTATTGATGGTGAAAAGGTAATTGCTAAATCATCAGAAGAAATTATGCAATTAGGCGTTGGAATGGTACATCAAGAATTTATGTTAATTCCTGATTTTACAATCGCTGAAAATATAAAATTAAATAGAGAAATAACGACACCGAATCCGGTGAGTAAAGCATTTAGAAAAGAAAGTTTGGAATTCTTAAATAAAAAACAAATGAATGAGGAAGCGAAAGAAGCTTTAGATCTATTGGGTATGGACATTAAAGAAACAACGAAGGTTGCTATCTTACCGATTGGTCATAAACAGTTTGTTGAAATCGCAAGAGAAGTTGATAAAAAAGGTATCAAACTATTGGTATTTGATGAGCCAACTGCAGTTTTAACAGAAAGTGAAGCGGATAATCTTTTAGCATCAATGAAAAAACTTGCTGATAAAGGGATTGGAATTTTATTCATTACACATAGATTAGATGAAGTAAAAGCAGTTACGGATAACGTTACAATTATTCGTGATGGTGAACATATTAAAACGGTACCAACGACAGATGTAACAGTAGAAGAAATCGCTGGTTTGATGGTTGGTAGAAAAATTTCTATTACTCAAAATGAAGATATGTTAACACATGATGAATTAGATAAATTGGAAACGGTTTTAGAAATTAATGATTTTAAAGTTAAAATGCCTGGTGAAGAAGTTAAAGGTATTAGTTTAGAAGTGAAAAAAGGTGAAATATTAGGTATAGCTGGTTTAGCAGGTCATGGTAAAATTGGTATTGCTAACGGTGTTATGGGTTTACATGAAGCGACTGGTGAAGTGAAATTTAAAGGTGAAGTTCTTGAAATTGCAAATACTAAAGCTACTTTAGCTAAAAATATTGCTTTTGTGTCTGAAGATAGAAAAGGTGTTGGTCTGTTATTAGATGGATCTATTGAAGATAATATTATGATTACTTCAATGCAAGTTAAACATCAGTTTTTAACTAAGTATGGTTTGATTGATACACCTAAAATTCGTTCACATGCTAATAGTATGATTGAACAATTGGATATTAGATGTACGGATTCAAAACAAGCTACAAGAAGATTATCTGGTGGTAATCAACAAAAAGTATGTCTTGCTAGAGCGTTAACACTTGAACCAGAATTATTGTTTGTATCTGAACCAACACGTGGTATAGATATTGGTGCTAAAAAATTGGTTCTAGATTATTTAACAAAATTAGCTTCTAATGGAACTACAGTAGTTGTAACATCAAGTGAGCTTGCTGAGCTTCGTTCTGTTTGTGATCGTATTGCTATTGTTGCTGAAGGTCGTTTAGAAGGTGTTTTATTGCCATCGGCTGAAGATGTAGAATTTGGTTTGATGATGTCTGGTGAGTATCACAAATATAAGAAGAAAAAGGAGGCTAACTAATGAATGCTATAAAAAGACTTGGTTTGCCTAGAATAATAATTATCATATTCTTCCTGTTTTTATGGGTTATTGCTGGTGTAAATGGATTACATGTACCTGGCTTAATGAAAGATTCACTTGTAAGAATTGGTATGAATCTTGTTATGGTACTTGCAATGGTACCAGCAATTCGATCTGGTATTGGACTTAACTTTGCACTTCCTATTGGTATCATCTGTGGTATCTTAGGTGGCGTTATGGCCATAGAATTTGAAATGGTTGGTTTATGGGGCTTCATTTATGCCATGATTATTGCTATTCCATTATCAGTTGCTTTTGGTTGGCTTTATGGTGTGATGCTTAACAAGATCAAAGGTTCAGAGATGTTGGTTTCTACATATGTTGGTTTCTCGATTGTATCATTGTTCTGTATTGCATGGATTGTATTACCATTTGCATCAGATGAAATGAGATGGCCAATTGGTGAAGGTTTAAGAACGGTTGTATCTTTAGAATCTACATTTGGTGGTATTTTAAATAAATTCTGGGCAATTGAATTCAGTAATGGATTTGTTATTCCAACAGGATTGTTAATATTTGGTGCATTTATCTGTTTCATATACTATATATTCTCAAATACACGTGTTGGTATTGCGATGAAAACTGTAGGAGATAATCCTAAATTTGCATCGGCTACTGGTTTAAGTGTAGATCGTTATAGAATTTTAGGAACTATTTTATCAACTGTATTGGGTGCAATTGGTATGGTTGTATATGCTCAATCATTTGGATATATTCAACTTTACACAGCGCCGCTTATGATGGCATTCCCTGCAGTAGCAGCGATTCTTATCGGTGGTGCAACAGCTAAGAAAGCTAATATATCGTTTGTTATTATTGGTACCATCTTGTTCCAAGGTTTACTGACTATTTCATTGCCTGTAGCAAGTAGTTTCTTTGATGGTGGTAATATATCAGAAGTTATTAGAATGATTGTTCAAAATGGTATCATTCTTTATGCTTTAGCACAAGGGGGTGGCGAATAATGACAGAACAAGTAATTGAGAAAAAGCCTCAAACTAATTCTAAGAAAGTTCTTAGATTTATGATTGATAATAGTGTTACGTTATTGTTCGTAGTAATCTGTATATTTGGTATTATTGCTTCAAAAGAACAACCATTCATTCTAGTATCTATGTTACTTGAAAGAATGACTAGAAATACATTCTTGGTATTAGCACTTCTTATTCCAGTAGTTGCTGGTATGGGTCTTAACTTTAGTATTACCATCGGTGCAATGGCTGCTCAAATTGCCATTATTACAGTAGCATATTTAAAGATCCCATCAGTAGGTGGATTGACTTTAGCTTTTGTTATTTCAACACCGATTGCATTAATATTAGGAAAGTATATTGGTAAACTCTTAAATAGAACACGTGGTCAAGAGATGATTGCATCAATGATTACAGGATTCTTTGCAGATGGTATTTACCAAATGATATTCTTATTTATGTGTGGTACGATTATTCCTATGACAGGTGGTTTTATTTTATCTTCTGGTATGGGTTTAAGAAATACAATTGACTTAATGAAAGATAACGGTATTGGAAAATCATTAGACAATATCATTAGTATACCATTTTTCAATGTCACAATAGTAGCGGGGCTAGTGATTATAGCTTATTATATTTGGAAAATGAAAAAAGAGAGACCTGAAGGATTTAAGAAGAATAAAATGATTGCTTATATGGGTATAGGAGCTTTATTGACTGTATTTAGTATATTGGTGATGTATACAAAAGTATTACCTCATAAGTACGCACTTCTTAAAACTGTTAATATGTCAGTATTTACAGCAATTGTAGTTGGTGGCTTTGCAGTATTTAATGTTATTCTATTAAATACCAAACTGGGTCAAACGCTTAAAACTGTTGGTCAAGATAAACATATTGCAGAAGTATCAGGTATTAAAGTTAATAAAATACGTGAGCTGGCAATTATGTTATCAACAGTATTTGCTGCTTGGGGACAAATTATATTTATTCAAAACTTAGGTATATTAAATACTTATGGATCTCATAAACAAATCGCATTATTTGCAGTAGCAGCTCTTTTAATCGGTGGTGCATCTGTATCTAAAGCAACAATAGGACAAGCTTTCTTAGGCGTATTGTTATTCCATACACTATTTATCGTATCTCCTAAAGCGGGTTTAAACCTGTTTGGTGATGCACAATTAGGTGAATATTTTAGAACCTTCGTAGCTTATGGTGTTATTGGTGTATCTTTAGGATTACATGCTTGGAAAACTTTGATTATGAAAAAGAATGAGTGACAGATCAAGCATCGATGAAAGTCGATGCTTTTCTATTTAATAGGTAGGAACATACATCAATTGAATAAATGCTAATATATTTTAAAAATAAGAATAAAGCAGTTGACATAGGTATGCCATTATGTTAATATAACTATGTTAGAACTGAATATTGCTTTTCCAAGTAGGAGTATCCGCTTCTCACCACGCAACGCAAAGTTAGCCTGGTAGTGAAAACATGAGTTAAACTATGTTTATTGAGTAGCGGATATAATTATATCCACTACTTTTTTTATTGAATAAAACCATAATGAAAAGCAAAACTTACAAACCAGGAGGTGTAGCGTTATCAAGAAAACAGAGATTAATGAAGATATTCGAGATCGTGAAGTTCGATTAATTGATGCGAATGGTGAACAATTAGGTGTTGTAGCAATTGAAAAAGCTATGGAACTAGCTGATGAAGCTCAAAAAGATTTAGTAAAAATTGCACCAGGTGCTAAACCACCAGTTTGCAAGATTATGGATTATGGTAAGCATAAGTACGAACAAGCTAAACGTGAAAAAGACGCTCGTAAAAGTCAAAAAGCGCAACAAGTTAAAGAGATTCGTTTAAGCTTAAATATCGAAGAAAATGATATTCAAACTAAGGCTAAAAATGCAGCTAAGTTTTTATCTGGTGGTGACAAATTAAAAGTAAGCCTTAGATTCAGAGGTAGACAATTAGGTCATATCAGTTTGGGTTATGCTGTATTTGAGAAATTTGCAAAAGAAATTGAAGAGTTTGGCACAATGGATTCGCGTCCTAAGATGGAAGGTCGTAGCATGGCTACGATGTTTACGCCAAAAAAGTAGTGAAAGGAGGGCGTAATCATGCCTAAAATGAAAACACATAGAGGTGCTGCTAAGAGAATTAAGGTGACAGGCACTGGTAAATGGAGAAGACATAAAGCTTACACAAGTCATATTCTAACTAAAAAGTCACCAAAGAGAAAAAGAAATTTAAGAAAAGCTGCATTAATTTCTAAGAGTGACATGAAGAGAGTTAGACAATTACTACCTTATAAGTAAGGTTTAAGAGGAGGTTTGAATAATGGCTAGAGTAAAAGGCGCGGTAAACGCCAAGAAAAAACATAAAAAAGTATTAAAACTTGCTAAAGGTTACTACGGAATGAAGAGCACTATCTTTAGAGCTGCTAACCCAGCTGTAATGAGAGCGTTAAGATCTTCTTACATTGGTAGAAAGCATAGAAAAAGAGATTTTAGAAGATTATGGATCGCTAGAATCAACGCTGCTACAAGAATGCATGATATGTCTTACAGCAGATTCATCAACGGTTTAAAGAAAGCTGAAGTTGAGATTAACAGAAAAATGTTATCAGAAATCGCTATTCACGATGCTGATGGTTTTGCTAAATTAGTAACATTAGCTAAAGCTAATATTTAATTATACTAACCTATTTACATATGTAGATAGGTTTTTTTCTTTTTTGAATGATTAAAAGAATATAAATATCTTGACGGGAACTGAAACGGAGGTTAATATAAGTGTTAGGTCGGACGTCCGAAAACAAGAAGGTGAAAAATGAATAATCAATCAGAACAAATCTTAACAGCTGCTTATACCTGTATTTCTACAAAAGGATATGCCAATGTTTCTTTAAGAGAGATTGCTATAGAAGCGGGAGTTGCACTTAGTCAACTTCATTATTATTATGGTAGTAAGAAGGACTTGTTTAAAGCTGTGATATTAAAAGTAATTCGTCAATATTTACATGAATTTGAGGAGTTTCTTCAAAAAAATAAGAACTCTATTAGTGATATTGGTAACTTGGTAACATATGTTCAATCAATGATTGTTGAAAATCCTGAGTTATTTAGGATATTTTATGATCTTTCAAGTTTAGCACTTTGGTCAGAGTCGTTTAAAACGCTTTTAACGGATTTGTTTAAGGACTTAACTTTAGTTATTGAGGAGTGTTTGGATGTAAGTCAAATGAATGAGGCTTTGAGAGCTTATTCTCCCAATGCTATTGCTAGAATTATACTAGGTGCAATTTTTGGTGTGGGATTACAATATTCGTTAGATCCTAAAAGTAATTCAGAAATGGTTCAAACTCTAAGTGTAGTACCTGATATTATAATTTAAATTCAACTATACACGTGTATAGTTTTATTTTTAAACCGATTAGGACGCGCGTCCGAATTAAGGAGAATTTATGTTAGACTTTATTACCTATCCGATTGGCTCGATGATTCATTTAATCTATGAATTTGTTATTACTCTATCTATTGAATTTATGTCGCCTTATGCGTTAACCATTATTTTTGCTACAGTACTATTGAAGTTAGCCATGTACCCGATCAACTTAAAACAGTTTCAGTCTTCTGAAAAAATGAAAGAAATACAGCCGAAGATACAAATGTTGCAAGAAAAGTATAAAGATACTCCTGAAGTTCTTAATACCAAAATGATGGCTTTGTACCAAGAAAATCATTTTAACCCTCTAACAAGTTTTTTACCCATACTCATTCAAATGCCAATTATTATAGCATTTTATAATGTGATGAGAGATCCGCTACTTTATATTTTCAAAGATCCAAGCGTATATACAACTATTGATAAGAGTTTTTTATGGATTAATGATTTAAGTTTATCAGCCAATCATATATCTGAAGCAGGTATTGTTAACGGACTCAATATTGGAAGTCGTTTAC
This sequence comes from Peptostreptococcaceae bacterium, assembly GCA_013619035.1. Next base: position 216 of record JABXKX010000439.1, on the reverse strand, counting down.
CTCTCATTGGTTCCGCGATACCAGTCCTTGCAATTGTAGCTGCTTTTACAACTTATTTGTCCTCTAATGTTACATCTCAAAAGGATACTGAAGTTAATCCAGCTATGAATAAGATGCTTATGATCATGCCAGTAATGATTTTAATATTTGCATTAAATATGCCCTCTGGTCTTGTTTTGTATTGGATAATAGGAAATGTATTTCAAATAATACAAC
>JABXKX010000033.1 GCA_013619035.1 Peptostreptococcaceae bacterium | reverse complement strand
GAATAGTGTTATGAAGCGCAATATTCAGCATTTCATTTGATACAAAGTTAGTACCTATTAAAAACAAACTATGAAGTAACACCGTTAGAATTGAATAACGATAAACTAAAATATTTTCTTTTTTTAGAATGAGTCCTACTACATAACTTACAGTTAATACAATTGTGATAATACTTAATACGATTAATAATATATATTCTTCCATAATGCCCCCTTGACATATATTATATCAGAAAAAAGCTAGATTCCTCTAGCTTTCTAATCGAAAAATAAATTGGAAATAATCACGACCTCTATCATTAAATTTTATGAATCGGCCATTAAGTAAGTTCTCTACGATTGTCTGTATGATATAGAAATCATAACTGTCTACTAAAGAGGTCTCAACTTCATCCGTTTGGGCATCTTGTTTTGAAGTGAAATCTCCAATACCAATCGAAATCATTGAGGATTCGTTAGATACCTCAATATCAAATCCATTTCTTTTGGAATTGATTAAGAGTTTATTACTCACTAAATCAACACATTTCTCAAACAAAGAGGTATTAATCAATAATTTCGCATTTTCATGACAGATGATACCAATATCTTCAACACCTTTGAAACGTTTATATTTATAGGCGACACTTTCCAAATAAGACTTCAAATCAACTTCTACTATTTCTTCGCCCTCTTTGGTTTTATACAGTTTGAGTGTATCTACAAATCCAATGATTTGATTCAAACTTTCTTCGTATAACCCTGTGGTTTTATCCAATTCTTCAAAGTGACGCAATAACGTACTTTTGCTCAGTTGATTTTCTTGGAACTTCTTATTCGTTTTATAAGAAATATTCTTCAGATGACTCGTGGCTGTGGTCATAACCCCTAAAGGTGTATTCATATGATTGGCAATATTTATGAACATACTGTCTAAAACATTTCTTTTTTCTGCAACCAATAGCCTATCTTGTGTATTGTTTAAGGATTCCATTGTTGCTTCTAACTCTTGATTTTTTGCGTATAACTCTTGTTGCATTTCATGAGATTTTGCTAAAGTTGATTTTAAAAAGCTGTTTGTATTTCGCAGTTTATCACCCATGACTTCTAGTTCATAATTCCGATGTTTATAATCATCATCTTCAAGTGGATCAACATCTCTATCATGTTGTTTTATGATACTGGTATAGAAATCCATATTGATTTGAATTTCCAAATCTTTGATGATTTCATGGTAATAAAGAGCATCTTCAAACTTCGAGAAATGTTTGCTTAGCATATACATAACTCGACAATAATGATGATACACCTTTTCATTTTGTGTCAGTACCTCAGAGTATTTAACTTTTTTAATTGTTCTTTTCGCTAAGTCATAACTTCTATTTAAGAAGTAGACTTCTGATAACTGAATAATCATTTGTATCAGTTGGAATTCATTTTTTACTTCTGAGTATGAAACCATACCCATTTTTAGATACTCTATTGCTTTGTCGTATTGATATAAATAATGATACTCATAACCTACATTGCTGATATATTGTTCACCACGTGCATAGTTTAGTTTTTTTGCCAGTTCATAATTATTTAAATAAACCTCAATTGCCTCTTCATGTTTATTGAGTTTTGAATAGATAATGCCTTTTACATTCATTAAATCTACATAATGAGTTTCATGTACAAGAATTAAAGGTTCAACCTCTTCAATTATCTTGAGCCCTATTTCAGGCGCACCAAATAATGCATGCGTTAACGCATAGTAACGCATGTATATCACTCGAGTCGTTTTTAAATCTTTTAGTTGGGTTAGTTTTACAATCCGATTCAATGTATTTAACAACATCGCACTGTCACTAATACCACCTATAAAATTAACGGCACCATCAAAAATGTTTGGAATTTCAATAGATAAATCATTTGTTTCATAAAAATTAAGTGCTTCCTCCAATCTTGTCAGAACATCATCAAAATGTCCATCTAAGATGCTGCGATGCACAGAATCTATTTTTTCTAGAAATTGTTTTTCCATACACTCCACTCCTAATAGCTATATACCCCATGACTAATAAAATCATCACTATGTTATAAATATTTTTAATCTATGGCTATTTTATAAAGTTTACCTTTTTTGTAATAACGTGTAATCACAATCCATTCAGCATATATAGACATTAGTATCGCTATCCAAACACCATTAATACCAAATCCAAATACTGAAGTAAATAGAACCGCAAGAGTTAACTTACAGACAACATTTGCAAATAAAGCCGCAACCATTGGCGGGTACGTGTCTCCAGCTCCTGCAAAAGCACCTCTATAGATAAAAACATGTCCTAATACAATGAATCCTAAAAAAACTATTCTTACATAACTTACACCTATAGCAGTAACCTCAGGTGTTGTATTAAATGGTCTAAATAACAATTCTGTAAAAATCAAATACGGTAATGAGAATAAAATCAAGTTAACGACAGTATACCTTATCCCTTCACTTACAATCTCTTTCGCTTCTTCAATATGCCCTTCACCAATTTTTTGTCCAACCAAAATCGAAATAGCACCTGATAAACCAGTTAGAATAACGAAAAAATAATTGATGACATTCAGTCCGATACCAAAAGCAGCTGATCCAGATTTACCACCCACACTATAAACGATTCTCATCATAATCAAACCTGTAATAGGCCTTGCGATAGACTGAACACAAGCCCATACACCTATGCTTAAGATATCTTTCATCTCTTTTAACCGTATGGAAATTAAATCAAAGAATTCATGACGATCATTAAAGAGTTGTTTGTATAATAATCCCATCATCATTAGGCATGCAAATCCTTGCGATAACACCGTTGCAGATGCTGCACCTCTAATGCCGAAATCCAAAACAATTATGAACAGATAGTCCAAAATGATATTGATGATATTGGCCGTTCCAAATATATAGAGAGGACCTTTTGTGTTACCCGTTGATTGAATGATACTTCGGAGTGTTGTATTTAAAAAGACAACAAACGTAAAAGCAAATATTATATCCACATATCTTTTTATCAGTACCGCTAAAGAAGGATCAGGATCATAAACACTAATAATCTGCTTTGAAAATGCGACTGCAATTAAACTGACGGATACGCCTATGATACCAGCTAAAATCAGGGCAGTAATCCCATAGGATTGAACTGCCCTTTCATTTTTTTCGCCAATTTTTCTTGCAACCAACGCTACAACACCTGCAGATACCAACATTGAAAATATAAAAAATACGCCTGCGATAGAGGTACCCATTGAGGATGCTGCAGTATACTCAGTACCCAATTGAGATATAAACAATACATCCATTGTTCCCATCAATATTTGAAGTATACTACCAATCATCAAAGGTAAACCCAATGATAGAATGGCTTTAAAATGGTTTGTTTTCTTCATATTACCGTCCTAACAACAATGATGCTTTTGAATTTCTGTCGCATCTCATACAACGGTCTGCTTCGTAAATTGCATCTTCAATGGAATAATTCAGATTCACTTGATCAAACGTATGAATTCTATCCTTTTTCTCAAGTGTTTTTATTTCTCTTAAATCATAATCAAATGTTCTTATGTTTAAAACTTTCTCAGGAATCTCGATCTCGTCCCCAAAATAAAGACCATTTCCACCCAAAGAGCTGTCTATGAGCGTTGCTACAGTTTTTCCTTGGGCTATGGCATCAATCACAATTGTAGGTCTAATCATATCACCACAGGCAAATACTTGTTGACCAAGTGACATACCGTTTATATTTTGATACGCATCAGTTACATAATCAAGATCAGTACTTTGACCAATGGCAAATACAATCATGTCTATTTCACAAAGCATTTCATCAGAAGATTCAAATATTGGCTTAAACATCTTAGCGTCATCTAATACTTCAATACATTTATTAAGATGAATGTTCTGTCCCTGCACTTCAGTAATACCAAAACCACATTTAAAGGTAACACCCTCTTCTATAGCCTGAGTTTTTTCTTCGTAACTCGCTGGCATCTCTTCAAATGATTCCAAACTCATAACAGTGACTTGACTGTCTAGTCTTATTGCCGTTCTAGCGCAGTCCATAGCGACATCACCACCACCAACAACTAGTATATTGGATCCATAGTCTTTCAACTGGTTCAGATGAATGCCTTTTAAAAAGTCAATACCTGATAAAACGTGGCCATGTTCTACTTTCATTTTACGTCCAACTTGTGTACCTGTTGCAAGTAAAACAGCATCATGATTCTTTTTAATCATATCAAAGGTAATGTCTTTTCCAACCTCTATGTTTGTTTTGATCGTAACGCCCAAACTCTCAATTGTTTTTACTTCTTCTTGAATATCATGTTGTGGTAACCTATATTTTGGAACACCATAAGACAACATACCGCCAGCTTCAGAATGTTTTTCATATATCGTAACATCATAACCCGTACGTCTTAAATAATATGCAGCAGTTAAGCCACTTGGTCCTCCGCCAATAATACCAATGTGTTTATCATTGTTTTCCAAACATGTCTCTTTATACTTCCAATGTTCTAAGGCTTCACTGGTAATAAAACGCTGTAATGCTCTAACGCCTACAGTACCTGTTATTTCACCTCTTCTACACCTCAGTTCACACGGTCTAGCACATATTGAGCCACAAACGCCACTGAGAGGATTCTCTTGTCTCATCAAAGCATAAGCGTCTTCATACTTGCCATCTTTCATCAATGCAACAAATCCAGGTATATGGATATGAGCAGGACAAGCATTAATACACTGCGCATCAATCAAGCCTCTACAGATACCTAGTTTGCAATGCCCTTGTAAATGCTTAAGGATATCTTCTTCATAAAATTCAATTATTTTTGTCAGATTTCGAAGCAGTAATTTTTCACCTAGCGAATCTGGGATATCTTTAATAAGTATCTTTAAATAGTTATAGTCTGTAGTACTCGTTTTATTTTCTGTCATGCCATTAACAAGGTCATAAATCTTTCTAGTAAAGTCATTTACGATATTTAGTTCACGAAGTACAAATCGACACATGAACCTCATATAATCCACTGGACAGAAGTCATTTATATAAGCAATTGAAGGTTCATAAAATTCAGATTGTAACGTCTCTATGCTGGTATTGATATCATAATCTTTTAAAAGAAGACCCAAAGCGCCACCGACTTGAATCATATGTGGTGATTTTTGACCACCCAATCTCTTGTACAGTGTTTTTAGCGTCTCATTTAAAGAAACTTCAACGTCGCCTTGTATACTTAAATGGCCTATTATATTAATTTTCATCAGAACCTCCTTGTTTATAATCTGTTTGATATGTATTACTTTGTAGATTATATTGATAATAAGAAGGTAAAGAATTTAAAGCATTTTCATAACCTAACATACTGATAGGGCAAACTCTTATACATTTAACACATTCATGTTGTGTCGCCATCATGTCAAAACATTTTATGTGATCCGTGGTCCTTTTAATCGCACCTCTATACCGTGTTTCTTCTTTAGGAATCGCTAGAGACGGACAAGACTTTTGACACATTCTACATCTTGAACAGAACTCTTCGATATTATAATCAACTGGGAGATCTAATTCTAAATCTGCATCGATAATAATAGAAGTATATTTTATTCTGGTGCCAGCTTCTGGTGTATGGACGATACCATAAGTTGAAAAATTACCCAATCCAGCATTCACTGCATGAACAGAGTATTTGATAAACCCTTCCCAACTCCTCGCACGACAGTCATATCCTTTTGCACGAATAAAATCAGCAACATCATGTACATAAGCGGCACAATGAGCATAACCATAATACGCTGCTGTATCATGTTCTGGTTTCGGATATCTATAAAGTACGTCATGCGGCATTTCATAACCTAGAAGAATCACTGTATCAAAAATAATGTCATCATCTATTTCTACTGATACAAATCTTCTGTCTATTTTGGTCACGCCAACTGATACAAATCCTAATGATTTTGCATGTCTCTTAATCGCCTCTTTTAACTCTGATTCATCCAAAGTTTTTTCTGCATTAATTTTCGGAAGATCAATACCTTTGGCTTCGTTTAAGATCCTTTCATAGGATTCATGTAAATTGGTCTTATACCACTTCGCATCATCAACATACTCATCCATTAGAGTACCAAAAAAATTTGGTCTATTTTTATTGTTAAATGCAGGCGGATCTGGTGGATAAGGATGGTTTTTAATGGATAAATCAAATTCATCTACATCAATAATATTGATGTAAGGATTTTGATCTGTAATCTGTTTACCATGGTTGTTCTTATATTTAAACATACCGTTGGTATAACTCCACCTCATCACTCTTGATGAATCAGTCATTTCTTTCATTCGGCTCTTTTCTTCTTGCCAGTTCTTCACGACTGATTCATAAGTCTCTTTCTTTTTCGTATCATATTGATGATACACTTTTACATCTTGACTCATATAAATCTCCTTTAAAATGATAATTCTATTGCTATACCTTATGGCGCAAGACTGTCAATTCCATGGTGATATTATCATAATAAAAACGATGACTTAATAAGAGTTTAAAGGATATGCTAATAAAGGTCAAAAAAATTAAATGTGGCTTTTTAAAACTATGTGATATAATGTTGTTAGTACATATAATTAAGGGGTGAGAAAAATTATTAAAATATTGATTTGCGATGACTCTATAACCATTAGGAAAAAGTTACAGGGTGCTATAACGATTAATCAGCCATGTGAATTTTATGAGGCTAAAAACGGTATAGAAGCTTTAGAAAAGTATAAAGAAGTTAAACCAAACATTGTTTTTATGGATATCATCATGCCAGAAAAAGATGGCATAGAGGCATTAACAGATATCATTAATTTCGATTCAAAAGCAATTGTCATTATGTTATCTTCAGTGGGTACAAAAATGAATTTAAAATCTGCATTAGAAAAAGGTGCGTCTGATTTCATTCAAAAGCCATGGGATATGAAGAATTTAAATACAGTTCTTTTGAAATATATATAAGAGAGGTTAATTATGTTTAGTGTTTTTTTTGGTCAATTTCTTTTGAACCAAGGCACCATCGATAAAGAAACTTTAAGTAAATTATTAGATATCAGCAAAAAAACAAGAGTAAAATTAGGCGTTTTAGCAATTAACTCAGGTCTAATGACCGCTGACAATGTCAATAGAGTCAATCAATTACAAACAAGAATTGATAAGCGGTTTGGTGAAATAGCAATTGATGAAGGTTTTTTAACAGAACCTGAATTGGATATTCTATTAAGCGTACAAGATACTGAACATTTAAAACTTAGTCAAACGCTAATTGATCAAAATATCATGACTTATGAAGAAGTGGCATCAAACTTAAACAATTATAAGAGTGCATTCTCTTTAAGTGATGAATCTTTTGAAGCTCTAAAAGATGGTAAAGCGAAAACAATAATTGATGCTTATTTGAATTTTAATCAGGATGCATTTGCTGATTTATATAAAGAATATATCACATTATTCTATAAGAATACGGTTCGTTTTATTGATTCAAGTACCTTAATTGATCATGTTGAAGTCATTGATTCCAGACAATATGACTATTTGATTAAACAAGATATTATTGGACCAAAGCGTATTTATACTGGTTTTGCTGCAAAGACAGATGTTCTTATCAAATTTGCAAGTGAATATGCTGATGAAGCATTCCACTCATTAGATGATTACGCTCAAGATGCTCTTGGAGAATTCTTAAATCTTAACAACGGTCTCTATTTAGTCAATCTATCTGATTATGGCGTGGACATGAGTTTGAAACTTCAAGTCATTCAGAAAAATCACTTGATTGAATCAAATAAGGTTTATTGTATTCCATTCACTACCAGCTTTGGACGATTTGATTTATTAATCAGTCTAAACCCAATTGTATAACAAAAATAAGCTAATACCTTTCGGTACTAGCTTTTTTATTGCTATTCTTTTACAACCAGTGACGATAAAGAGTAACCATCATTCAAATCAGATATCACCGCATTAAACCCTGCTCTTGTGAAAACACCTTTTAATTTTTCATTGTATAAAAACAAACCAGTAATATTATTCACTTCTTTGACTTCAAAATGACCCTCTTCATCAAAATATAAGTTTTCATTAACTGACTTATCACAGAATTCTTGGATGATGTAACCCCTGTCTCTTA
>JABXKX010000037.1 GCA_013619035.1 Peptostreptococcaceae bacterium | reverse complement strand
AAATTTGTAAGAATTTCTGATGCAATTTATTTAACAAAAGAAGTATATGATAAGGCTTTAGAGCTCTTAAAGGCTGCTTTTGAGGAGAACGGTAAGTTAAGTTTAGCTGAGTGTCGTGATTTATTAGATACATCTAGGAAATATATTGTTCCGATTATGGAGTATTTTGATACAAAAGGTATTACAAAACGTGTTGGTGACGAGCGAATGTTAAGATAGTGTAACACCATAACCCTTGCAAAAGGAGTATTTATTCTTTATGATGGGTATGAGAAACTATTTAATAAATTTTAACATATAGATGATGGGGAGAAATTATGCAAAAAAGACTATTAGTAGTAGATGATGAACCAGTTTTACTAAAAGGACTTAAATATAGTTTAGAACAGGAAAATTATGAAATTGATACTGCAGTGGATGGTGAAGAAGCTTATGATAAAGCTCAAAACGAAGAATATGATTTAATCATCTTAGACTTAATGTTACCAAAAATGAACGGATTAGAAGTATGTAAGAAGATTAGAGAAAAATCGATGGTACCAATTATTATCTTAACTGCTAAAGGTGAAGATTCATCTAAAGTTTTAGGTTTAGAATATGGTGCTGATGATTACTTAACAAAACCGTTTAACGTTTTAGAATTAAAAGCTCGTATTAAAGCAATTCTAAGAAGAGTTAGTGTAGATGTTCCAAAACAACATACTAATGTTATTGAGATGAGTGGTTTTAAGATTAATACACTTGGTAGAAAAATTGATATCAATGGTAATAGTGTTGCTCTTACAGCAAAAGAATTTGACTTATTGTTATTACTTGTAACAAATAAAGAAAAAATCTATTCAAGAGAAGAATTGTTAGAAATTATCTGGGGTTACGAATACTTCGGTGATGTTAGAACGGTAGATGTTCACATCAGAAGATTAAGAGAAAAAATTGAAGAAAATTCAAGTCAGCCAAGATACATTTTAACAAAATGGGGAGTTGGTTACTATTTTAAAGATTAATAGTAGATTTGTGAGTATAAGGTGGAAACTTGTTTTCACCTATTTGCTTTTAATAGTCCTTACTTTAGGACTCATGTTAAGTTTTGTGATGTCTTCATTAGAGGAAAGAAACATCAGTGAACATCAAGATTTTCTCTTTACACAAGCCAATATCTTATCTAATACTTTGATTGCAGAGTTTTTAAACTTATCACAACCTCATACCAATGATTATTATACAGATGTTGTGAAAGATTTTTCAAAAGAAATTGGAGCTAGAATTATAGTCGCAGATCAAGAGGGCCGTGTATTAATAGACTCTTATAGTGAGTTCAATTCAGAAGATGCGATTAATAACAAAGAGCTTAATAAATCTCTTAAAGGGACACAATCATCTGATATCTATAGATATGATGACATTGGAAGAGTGGTATATATTGCAGTACCAGTAGTTAATCAGACTGATGTTATTGGTTCTATTTTACTTACAAGCTCATTGGAACCGATCTATGAAAGTTTGAGTGAATTACTCAACAGTCTGTTTGTGTTGGCGATTGTCTGTATTGGATTTACAGTAGCAACGAGTTTTATATTTGTTGAGATCATTGCTTCACCAGTTGAAAAATTAACGGAACTGGTTAATAGAGTCGCTTTTGGTAAATACGATGAGAAGATAGAAGTAGAAGGTAATGATGAAATAAAGGTCTTAAGTAATTCGTTTAATACGATGATGACGAAGCTTGACCAAGTAGATACACAGAGAAAACAGTTTGTTGCCAATGTATCTCATGAACTCAGAACACCTTTAACCTCAATAAAATTATTATCTAGTTCATTAATTAGTGATGAAACAACTAAACCTGAAATCTATAAGGAGTTTTTAACGGATATAGATTCAGAGGTTGATCGACTAAATGAGATTATTGATGGTTTATTGTATTTAGTAGATTTAGAGAAAAAAGAATTGGAACTGCATTATACAAATTCGAAAGTTAATTTCTTGTTAACAAAGGTCGTTTATTTACTCAAACCTTTAGCAGAACAAAAAAACATATTAATAGAGATACAGGCGGATGATAAAGTATGGGCGTCTTTTGACAAACCTAAACTACATCAATGTCTATCCAATATTATAGCGAATTCGATTAAGTACAATCGTGAAAACGGACATGTACTGGTAACCCTTGTTAGTAAACGAACAACATTCTTGATACAAGTCATAGATGATGGTTTTGGTATTGCTGAAGATAGTTTACCATTCGTTTTTGATCGTTTTTATAGAACTGATAAAGCGCGTAATAGAAAATCAGGTGGTACAGGTTTAGGACTATCTATCGTTCAACAAATTGTTCATTTGCATCAAGGCGAAATTTCAATTGATAGTGAATTGCATAAAGGTACGACTGTGACCATAGAAATACCGAAAGGAATCATATAGGATATGAAAAGATTATTTATAATTATTCTCTTATTACTGGTACTGAGTATCGTATTTTTAATTATGTCGGGCAATGGTATTTCGTATAATGATGCAGAAGGTTTAACGGTTATTTCACCTTATTCTAAAGGTACAACTCAGTATACTAGGTTATATTTTATATTTGAAGACCAGTTGATTAGTGAAAACAGAACATTTAACGTAGAAAAGTTAGAAACTGAATTGGCTGCTGTAAAAGAACTAAAAAAGGGTTCGAAAATAGAATCTTATCAGACACCCATAAATGATGAAGTGGATATCTTATCGGTTGAAACATCAGATCGTATTTGTTATGTTAATCTTTCAAAAAAATTCTTAGAAGCAAAAGATGAAAGATTGTATCTTAATGTTATGAGTATTGTTAATACCCTAACGGAATTAGATCCGGTCGATTCAGTACAAATTCTTATAGATGGAAAACGTATGAATGATATTGAATTAGCAGCTTTATCCATTCCGTTATCAAGAAATACAACTATTGTTCAGGCTAAGGAATTAACACATAAGGATATCGTTAAAAAATTCTTAGAATATGTAACCTTAGGACGATATGATTTAGCATATGATATGATTGATAGTGAGAGTAAACAATATGTCAATTTTGATGATTTTAGAGAATCGATGTTATTGATTAGAAATGATATCAAAGGTTATACTCAAAGATATATATTTGCAAAACGAGAAAAGGGACAATATTTGATTCAAGTGAAATATGTTCTTAGGGAATTTGCGAATACTGAAGATATTATATTGGACTCAGAGAGCCCTTTAGAACTCACTTTTTCTTGGCCAGTAATCAAAGAAAGTGGCGTTTGGAAAATTTTATATTACAATAATTAAGAGGATGCTAATTAGCATCCTCTTCGATTTGTTCTAAGAAGTATTCTATGGCCATCCAGAACTCTGTATTTTCTTTTGTACTCTCCCATAAGGATTCTGATCCATGTCTACCGAATTCTTCAGGATAAAATGCGAATTTATAATCTGAACCAACACTGTCAAAAATACGTTGCCAATCATCTGTTTCATAACTTCCAGAGGTGATAAAAGTAGGTATCGTTAATTTTTCTGTGTTTTCTGCAATGGATCTTCCTGCATATGAAAAATACTCACCTGGAGAAAAAGCAAAAATGCCTTTTACATTTTCTGCGTATTTTTGGGATAGAACTAAAACCAAAGATGCAGAATAGGAACTGCCTAAAACATAGATATCAGTATCGAAGTGATCAATTGCATATTGAATTGAAGCTTTGACATCCTTAGAAGCATCAGAATAATTGGTTGCAAAGCCCTTTTCAGTTGCACGTTTAGCTGTTTCGTTTACAATACCATTACAAGCCATACCTGATCGTTGATCAACAGCCATAGCATTATAACCCATTTTATTTAGCTTCAGAGCAGTGTCTTTGTATTCACCGCGACTCCAACTCGCTTTATGAAAGAGAATAAATAGTGGGGAAGTCTCGTCGATGAGATATAAATCAGCTGTGATATCTAGTCCGTCAGCTGCAGCGTATAAGACGGTTGATTTACCAACCTCAAGCGTCATTGGTTTCATCGCGACATTTTCTTCGGATGTTTCTTCAAAAGTCTCTATAACAGTCTCTTCAACTTCTACAGTATCAAGAGATTTATTGGTATCTGTGTTATTAATGACATCATCATTACAGCCCAAAAGTGAAAGTAATAATATGCTTAAAATAAGTTTTTTCATAATAGTACCTCCTTGTATAATGCCATAATACCATCATTCGGTACAAAATATGCAGATGTTGCAAAAAGTTAGGAATAATAAAATTTCTGTTATATATAGTTTTTCTATATATAACATTAAATTTCGTAATACTCAATAAATTGAATTAAATCCAAAGAGTGTTATAATTGAACTAACAAACAAATAGGAGGATTTTATGAAAGAGATTATTATGTTTACAACATCAACGTGACCTCATTGTGTACCTGCTAAGGAGTTCCTTAAAGCAAACGATATTGAATACACAGAGCACAACGTATCAGAAGATATGGACGCAAGAAAATTAATGATGAAAAATAAACTTATGGGTGTTCCATCATTCTTAATTGATGGCGAAGCAGTTGTTGGTTTAAATAAAGAAAAATTATTAGCTGCTAAAAACGGTTAATCAATGTGAGCAACTTTAGAGTTGCTTTTTTCTATGTCTTTTTCAAGAGATATGATACCATAAGGCTGGAGGTCCTATGGACAAAAAAAATTATATAAAAGGATTAACATCAGGGGGGGTAGCTTTTGTACTTTGGGGACTATTACCACTGTATTGGAAGCTTGTAAGTGCACTTAATCCTTATCAGATATTTGTGCATCGAGTGGTTTGGTCGCTAATTTTTGTGACACTAATAATGATACAACAGAAGAACATAAAAATATTCATCAATCTCTTAAAGGATAAGAAAAATTGGTGGTTAACTTTAGGGCCAGCTCTGTTTATTTCAATCAATTGGTTGACATATATTTGGGGTGTTAATAATGGTTATGTTATTGAAACCAGTTTAGGTTATTACATGAATCCGTTGGTTCTAACGTTACTGGGGAGTTTGTTTTATAGAGAACAGCTTGATGGACTACAAAAAATAGGTATCGGCTTAGCTGCAACTGGTGTGATGGTAAAAGTTATATTTTATGGTAAAGTGCCTATATTAGCACTTATACTGGCCGTCTCATTTGCGATTTATGGATTGCTTAAGAAGAAGTCACATCTATCTTCATTAATGGGACTGGGATTTGAAACTTTGATTGTAGGGATACCTGCCAGCATTTATTTGATATTTTCAGAAGTATCTGGTCAAGGTATTGTAGGTAACTTAGAACCGTCATTTTGGATCTTGATAGCACTTAGTGGTATTGTTACGGCTGTACCACTATTATTGTATGCTGAAGGTACAAAAAGACTGCCATTAAAAGTGGTTGGTTTTTTGCAATATATTGCCCCAACAATAGGATTATGTTTAGGTATTTTTGTTTTTAAAGAACCATTTAGTATGGCAGAATTGATACCGTTTTTAATTATATGGGCAGGATTGTTATGCTTTATATATTCTCAAATTAAAATGTTGACAACATAAACTCTCAATGAGAGTTTTGTGTATTTTTTGAACAAATGAGAATGTAAACGTTTTCCTGGAATTGTTGCAAATACAGGTACAGAGTTCAATTTTAATTGTAAGCATTAAAATAAATTGCCTAGTTAGAATATTCTGATAATTTGTATTGACTTTGCTTTCAAATCTTACTATAATTCTATTCAACTACTATTGAATGGAGGCATAATATGAAGACAAATCAAAAGAATAAAGAAAGAAAGTTAACACCAAAGGATTATAGCTTAAAAAACGGTAAGTTTTTAGATGAAGCAACTATCCATGGAAAAGGTACAAACTTCCTTGGTAATATTTTTAAGAATTAAGCAACTCAATGAGTTGCTTATTTTTTTTAATTTTTGAGTAGAGTCGGTATTAAAGTTAAACTAATGCCTACTGAAGTCATCATTGCGATCCACATCAGAATTGAGATGTGCTGATGAATAAGAAGCGGTGATAACCATAGAGCTGTCATACCAAGTGATAATCCAAAAGCATTGGCTAGAATAGGTCTTGAACTATACTTAAGAGCTTCTTCTCGGGGATATTGATGATTGAGATCTTTATAGTATTTGTATATAGCAATATAATGTATGGCATAATCTACACCAATACCAAGTGAAATACTAAATATTGTTGTACTTGTAATGCTCAAAGAAATCTGTGTAAGTCCTAAGAAACCATATAAAATAATGCTGGTTAAGACAATAGGTAAACAGGCAATTATAGTAAGCTTTATCGATCTTAATAAGATAAGAAGCATAATAATAATCAGAACCAATGTAAAAAAGATACTTTTTAATTGACCACTAATAATAGAGGTGTTCAATTCTTTTATTAAAAACTGTATCCCAACCAGTTGACCCTCTACGTCCTCATATGTTTCTATTTTTGAGACGATTTCTGTGAGGGTATCATTTTTAAGATCTCTTGGGAAAATCATGATTCGATAATAAATTGTATTATTATTAATCCTTATAAATTCTTTTGCTTGATTGAGTAGTGTTAATGATGGCGTTTCAATATTTCCAACCATTGAAAGGGGATTCATAACTTTGTTGACTGTGGTTTCCTTCTCTAAATCAGTCAACATATTATCTAAAGCGATGATTGTTTCTTCTCTTTCATCAAGAGTAGTGGTACCAAAATAATATAGAGGTATAGCACCACCGTTAATATCCAATATTTTCTCGAAATTCTTTTGTACGGGATTGGATTGTTTAAAGAACATCAATTGATTAAACTCAGTACTGATTCGAGGGATAAATGTTATTGAAATTAATAGTAATAGTGCAATCCCAATAAAACTAGGTTTTCCCCATGCTTTTTTAATATGTTGATTAAAGTCTTTGTGTGAAGCAGACTTTAATATTATAGAGCCTGTAAAAATAAGTGGTAGAACATACCACGTGACCAAACCTGCTAAAAAAATCCCTATTGATGCAAAGAGTGCAAGATCTCTTATAGCATCAGTTTTAATAAGTAGTAATCCTAAAAAACCTGCCATTGAAGTGGTTGTAGTAATGAACATAGGCATACCAACAAGGTTTAACGTCTGTGTTAAAGAGGTAATGTTATTCTGCCCTTTATAATACTCATCTTCCATATGACTGATAAAGTGCAAACCATCGGCAGAACCTATTACAATAGAGAAAATAGGCGCTAGAACAGTAATTATGGAGACTTCGCCACCAAACCATCCTGCAAGACCTAATGTCCATAAAGCAGCAATACCAGCAGGTAAAATAGATAATATTGCAGCTTTAAAAGAATGCAACTGTGATCTGAAAGTTAGTAAAATAAGAATCATAGCTATTGGTGGAATTAACATGAGTATGATGGTAATCATATTTATAATTTCGTACTGCATATATGCGGTACCACTAAGATAATAGGTAAAATTATTTTTATCTAAAGCATCGTATAATGTATCAAAATCAAAGTCGCTTTCAACTTTAAGTGAATAGGTTATGTATGTCATATCGTCTTTAAAGATAACTGGTGATAATGGTCCTAATTGTGATGCTTTTGTTTCTATATCACCTTCGCCACTTAAACTTAACAAAGTCTTAGGAGATATAAAATTATTTGGAAGTAAATCATCCATTAAATTATCGATAGTTTCTATATCGCCTTCGATGGTGGTATGACTTTCAATCATCAAAAGTGTTTGATCGCTTTTTCCAAAAACCTCTTCCATATCAACCATTAACTCTTGATGTTTGGAGTCGGATAATTTAAAAATATCAAAGTTTGCATTGATATTGAGCCGAGTGACGCCTATAACTGCAAAAATCATCATGACGATAAATAACAGAAAAAGGTATTTTCTAAACTTTTGTATAAATAAAATATAATTTTGCATAAAACCTCCTTTCATCTATATACCCATTATGATTTAAGTAATTCATGACTGAAAGTATGAAATGTTTTCTGATATAATATGATCAGGGGGTATTATGAATATTAAAATATTTAATCCAAAAGAAGGTATACAAGGTAATGATAGAAAGAATATTTTCATTGTTATGGATGAAGCGGGTAATTATTTGGGTAATGGTTATGTTTTTGAGAAGATATCGGAACAATTGACACCCAAACATCCTATCAA
>JABXKX010000135.1 GCA_013619035.1 Peptostreptococcaceae bacterium | reverse complement strand
AAGTAAATATAAGTAATGTAAAATAAATGTCAAAAAAATTAGATCAACGCCCTTTTGAAAATTGACAGACATCAACACTTTATATACAAAAAACACCCAATCATAACAATTGGGTGTTGGTTCACTTTAAATTTATTGCTCCAATGTAGCATTACTAACTAAGTATTCCATTACAATTTCTTGTAAGACAGATTTTTTTAAATATGACATACCATATATTTCTTCAAATCTACTGAAATCCTCATCACCTGTGAATTTAACAAAATAAGCTTTTAAGTCCTCATCAGTTACTTCAAGATTTGCATCTTCAGCTACCCCTTGAATAACTAATGCAAATTGAGATGTTTGAGTGATCTCTTCTTTTGATGCTTCTGTCAAAGCTTCAATTGATTCATGTCCTATATAAGTAATTAAATACTCTTCTAAAGTCATATCGTATTGAGCAGCAGACATCTTATAGTAATTTTGCATAATTGTTTGTTGGTATGTTAATACATCTTCAGGTACTGAAGCCACAACAAATTCTTCAGACAAATAATTTTGAATATATACTTCTATAGCATTCGCTTTAAGTTCATCTGCAATAAATGTTCTAAATTCCTCAACAGTATTACTCTTAAAATCTTCAGCTAAATTTTCACTAACAAATGCATCTGTTAACTCAGGAGTAACTGTTTCAGAAATTGAATTTAGTGTAATAGCAAATATTGCATCTTTACCACTTAATTCTTCTGCACCATAATTTTCTGGGAATGTTACTTCAATATCAAAGCTTTCACCTGGCGTATGACCAATCAATTGAACTAAGAAATCATCAATATAATTAGTTACACCAATTGTTACTTCCGTACCGTTACCACCAGTATTTCCATTTTCGAACTCAACACCATCTACACTACCGACATAGTCCATATTTACGGTATCACCATCCACTACTGCACGATCCATGATTTGAGTTGTTGTTGCCATATTAGCGAGTATACTATCAATATTTAATTGAACTATTTCTTCTGTAATCATATGTACATCACTAGGTATAGATATATTCTTATACTCAACCATTTCTACATAATCAGCTGCTTCTACATTTGAGTAAAATCCATTGTCAGCTAAACCAGTTGAATAGTCTAAGTCTAACGCTACAAATGGATTTTCAGTTTCAGTTGTTTGTTCTTCAGTTTGAGCAATTTCATTCGTAGCATTTGTGTCATTCTTACTTGAACACCCTACTGTAAAAAGCATAGTTGTAGCAAGTAGTAAAACTAATAATTTTTTCATGTCAATTCTCCATAATTTCTAATATTGTTTGTATCGTACTGTACCAGTATAACATACTTATTTTATCTTATAAAAGTGACAATTTGATGACAAACAAATATAAACACTAAAACATACATCATCTTCATGATTTTGGATCTATTACAACCATTATATATAAAAATAATTGATTGTAATAAACATCAGTTATCTATATAAATTGGTGTCTCATCTCCTATATTATTTTCTTACTAACTTTGCAATTGTTTCCACACGTGTAGACAGTCCCCTAAATGCTAAGAATAATTGCATAAAGGTACCTCATATGAAGTACCTTTCATGTATTGAACAGTTCCTTGAAACAATGTATTCTATACACGCCTCAATATCAATCAGTATCCGGAAGAACCAGAGTGAAGTATGAGTCATCATAAATCATCACTGCATAGTAATAAGTTCCCGGAAGCCCGAAAAACTCAACCTCAGCGGTGTCCTCGTTTCCAATATACCTGACATTGAAGTCTTCTGCAGATAATTGTGTAATCAAGCCATCAGCTGTGACCGATCGTGCAGTCTTTTTGAACTCACCATCAGAATAAGTGAGGGTCCACTGAAGCCCATGAATATCATCTGGATTTGTGCCGGTAAGTTCAAGCTCATCAGTAGAAACGACCACAGATATACTCATTTCTCTGTCTGGTATAGCAGACATAATCACAAGTAGTGTGTCAGATTCATCGTTTGTTTTGGGGTTTACGCCTGCTTCTGCGCTGATTGCAGATACAGTATGGAATGAAGGAACATCCCTCTCTAGTGGAGTTGTTCCATCAGCCATTACAAATGAATAGCCCGCAACGTCTAAATATACGCCGGCAAATTTAATTGGTACTTCCTCTGTTAAAGGATTTTCTGTAATTACCTCTGCTGTCTCTTCAGAAGGCGATGTTTCCTCTGTTTTACTTTCACTAGAAGTTGAAGATTCTATGGTTTCAGTGGTTGAAACGGTTTCATCCTGTAAAGTTTGAGAAACCTCTACTGTATTTTCAACGTCTTCTTGAAGCTCTGACTCAGACTCACTACCTGTGTTTAAAAGAAATATCATAGTGCCAGCTGCTATAAAGAGCATCCCCAGAATTATTAAAAGGTACGCAACCTTTCTAGGAGTATAATAGTGGTGTTTAATGAGTCGTCCTGACATTATCTACACCCCGCTTCCAATTGGGCAAGCCTGTCAAGAGCTCTAGACAGCCGACCTCTGTATATCCTTTCATACTGACGAATCTGCTGCTGTGCTTGAGCCCAAGTGAGTGCACGTCGCTTGGTCATACGTCCACTGCTCTTGCTTATTAGTGTAAGGGTAAATCGTGACCTGTCTTTAACCCATTGTCCGTTTCTGCAAACCCATATTTCAACGCATTCAGCTTTGAAGACATTATTTGAGATTGTAGCTTGAATGTCACAATCGGGCAGTCTTCGTTCCTGAAGCTCAGGTACTTTTCCTATAATAACACTTGATATCTTTCCTAAAATCGAAAGTGTGTCAACCGCTAGCTGACCTGGAGAGGTCGGTACAGGTACATCAAATGCCTGTCCAGTAGCCGGTGCTGCTGATGCACCTAGAAGCGACCAGCCTACACCGTCACGAACAAGTGATTCACCAATACCCTTAACATCCATCAGTTTGCTGATCCAACCGAGTTTTTCAGATGCATCTGCAAGCTGTCCACTTATATCGTTAGCGGCAACTGCTGCTTCGTGAGCTCCACCACCCTCAAGAGTGACTTTCAGTTTTATAGGGATGCTGACTCTACCTAGGTTTTTCCGATTACGCTCTTGAGGTGGATCATCATCCTTGCAACAAGGCTTTTCATCTTCGCCAGTAGTAACACTTAGACCCCCTGAAGGACCGTCACTTGTAGTATCCGGTGCAGTTTTCGGTGGAGCAAGTGCTTTTTTCATACACTCTTCGTAAGTACGACGGGCTTCGTCTGCCTTCTTGATTGCCTGATCTTCTGTTTCCTTTGCACTTTTGGCCTGTTCTTCAGCTTCTTTTTCAGCTTTTTTTGCTGTTTTAATGGTTTCTTTAAGCTCCTTGGCCTCTTTATCAAGTTCCTGGCGTTCTTCTTCAGAACAAGGAGTAGCGGCATCCTTCCAATCTTCCTCAAGCTCCGATGCCGATTCGGGGTTGGGGTCACTACGGTATTCGTCCCAGGCAGCACGTTCTTCTTCGCGCCTCATAGTTACATCCCGACTGGTAATTCGGCGGCCATCCATTTCAACCCACGCCTCGTCTCCACCGGACCTTCCAGCGCTAGGATACGTTCTTCTTATATCAGCCAGCTCTTCCTCGAGCTGTTCTCTTTCATCAGATAACTTTTCAACAGTATTTTCGGCCTTCCTTGCCTTATCACTTGCATCATTAGCACGTTCAGTTGCAGCCAACCATGCTTTGCGTTCTTTGTCACAATTCCGTTTCAAAAGAAGGAATATTCCGATCAACACGAAAAGTATACCTCCTACAATAAGTAGTAGTGGCCACCATACCGTCTCATCTAGTTCTTTATCAATCGGTTGATTGGTTTCAACTATTGTTTCTGCTGTTTCAGTCACTTCAATTTCAGTTATTTCCTCTGTTAGCTCCGAAGTTTCTTCAGTTATCTCCGAAGTTTCTTCAGTTATCTCTACGCTTTCAGTAGGTGTCTCTTTAGGAGGCGACTTGTCAAGTGATTCAGGATTGCATTCTAATTCGGAAGCATCAACAGTCACGTCATTTTGAAAAACCATGTTCTCGTCGTAATCATAAACAATAACGGTATATGAACCGTAGGAGTATAAGGGAAAAATAAAGAATAACTGTCCGTTTACATCTAACATGTCACTAGATGTTACCGTGTTTTCGCTACCTGAAAGCTCGCTTGAAAATACGGCGCCTTCGTCATAATACTCCAATGGCATGGTGAGACCAAGTCTTAGATAACTGTACCCGTCTCCCTCGTATGACTCATCAAAGGGAGGATGGTCAACACCAATACAGAAATCTAAAGGTTCTACTAGATCAGCCATTGCGCTTTCTGTTATGGTGCTCATTAAAAACACAACAGCAAGAAATACTGCTGTCAACTTAATGCTATTCAAAAAATACTTTCTGCTCATGTTATCAACTCCCAAATGTAAATTCGTATTTAAAATCTCCCAAATATATACTACCCATAATAAACATGTTAAGATGTTCGATTACACTTACTATTTACCACTAAATAGCATTATGAAACGTTTATCTAAAAGAATAATTCTAAGAATAAAACATTTCTACACACAAAAAGAGTCCGTTTTCACAGACTCTCTCAATTATAGCTTTATTGTTTTTTTAATGTCTCAACTTATATAGATACGAAGTTGTAGATACATTTCTATTGTTTAATGATATGTATTCTAGCACCCTTCTACAAGTTGTACTGAAGTGTCAATATTCTTTTTATAGTTAACACTAAAACTTCTTTTATAACAAAGAACCCCAATCGGCAACCACACCGCTATAAACACAGCCATCTGTATCATATTGGGAATAACCGTTTGAAATGACATACCTTTAACCAAAATCTCCTGAACAAATTTTGCATAATTTATCAATGGCCAAAACATTCTAACAATCACTTCCAAATACTTTGGCATTTGATCAACAGGCCACATACAGCCACTTGATACAAAAGTTGGTACCGATAACATAAACGCAAACTGTGAGTATTTAATCCGATCTTTAGTTAATGATGCAATGATCAAGCTTGGTCCTATTAACGCCAATACAAAGAACAAGGTCATTATTATAACAGTCATCATACTGCCTACCATCCGTACTCTAAAAATCGTTTTTAGTACGATCATACAAATAATCATCGCTGGCATGATGCCTACTACAAACGCATTATTGGCACCAATTACTTTAGGCAACACATGTCCCTTTGACAGATATTCACTATCTCTGATAAAAGTTGATCCCATTGCAGAAAGCAATAACTGTTGCATAATAACTGCTACAAAACAGATAATCAAATAATTCATATAGGTCATCTTGGGATCAAATAACATACGCTCCCCTACATTGTAAACAAGGGCTATATTTTCTGCCATTTTAGGTGACAGACCTTTACCTTGAATCAACTTCATCTCCACACCAGCAGATATGGTCTGAGTGATAAGTGAGGCTTGAGCAAGTGCATTATTTGAAACAACAATATTTGAGTTATCTAAAATCGCTAAAATTTGAGATGATTCAAAGGTCGTAACTTTACTCTCAAATCCCTCTGGAATGATTAATCCCATATGTACTTCACTATGATCAATTAGATTCTTTAACTCATCTCTAGAAGAGGCATAATTTGTAATGGTAAATCGTTCATTAGATGAAAAGTAATTGCTGATTAAGTGACTCATACTGGAATTGTCTTCATCTAAAATGGCTATCGGTATGTCTTTTACATAATCATTGTAATAAACACCACCAAAGTAAAGTGTTAAAAAAATTGGACCAATAAACAACAGTATTAAAAGACCTTTGTATTTAAACATGGAAAGAAACTCTCTTTTAAATGACTCTACATAACTCTTCATGAATTGTCTCCTCTTGATTAAACTGCTGTGACATAATTCTAACAACACACTCTGTAAACACCATAAAGACTATAGCAAATCCAAATAAATATAGAACATCTGCCTTCAAATCCGTCATGGTGATGCCTTTTAAATAAATATTTCTCAGATTATTAACAAATCTAGCGAAAGGCATAAATCTTCCAAATCCTTGATACCCTACCGGCATTGAAATCAATGGCCATGTTGTGCCTGCCATAACAGAATTTGGTATAAATACCACTGCTGCTCCAACAAGAGCAATGATTCTTGTTTTCATCAATGCTGATATGAGTACACTAAAGGATGACACTGCCAAACTAAATGTCGCTGATAAAATCATTGCATCTATTAAATGTCCTCTAAACGGCACTTTGAATACTATTACCTGAATCACTATACACAGTAAAAAACTTACCGTGCCACATAAACTGTAAAACAATGTTTTCCCAGAGGCATAGCCTAAACGTTTTTTTCTATCTGTATAATAAATATCATGATTAAATGAAACGGCTGCCACCAATACTATGGCAGACTGTACAACACCAGCCATTAAAATAGGGGCTAAAAAGCTCTCAAAATTCTGCGATGCATTATATAGTTTTCTATTATTAAATTGAAATGCTTGAGTAATATTAAACGCCTCATCATAAGATAGATTTAACCTTGTCTCCAACTGTTTTATAGTTGCTCCAGCTTTGTAAGTTAATAAAATTTCCATAGCTTTTGATTTTGCTGCACTGGTAATAGACATATGTGAGCCATCATAAAACATTTCCACCGTAGGAGAGTTTAGTAATGTCACATCGTTATAAAACCCTTTTGGAATAATCATGCCCACACGTGCATTACTATTTCTAATTAAATTTTCCATCTCTGTTTCATCTTCTGCATAGCTGATCACACTAAAGGTGCTGTTTTGATCAAAACTCTCTATCAATTGTCTACTAAAACTTGAGTTATCATAATCAATAACTGCCATGGGAATGTCTTCTATGACGCCAGAAGATAATTCAGTGCTGATTAAAATTACAATAACAATCGGCATAATGAAAAGCATGATCAAATTCATTTTATTTTCTAATAAATTATGCCATTCTTCTTTAAAGCTTCTCATCAACATCTTTTTCACTTCCCAAATTAAAATCAATAACAGCTGTCATTCCAGGTCTTAAAGTTTCATCATAGTTTTCTAACTCGATTTTTACACCAAATGAAATTATATCAAAGTTTCCATTGTCATTTGTTGCTTTTTTAATTGCAAAGTCTGGTAATCTATTAATCGTTACAACTTTGCCAGTAAAAGTTTCACCTTCAAATGCTAGAAGTTTCACCTCTACCGATTGACCCTCTTTCAGACCATTCAATTTATCTTCATCAAGATTTACATTCACCCAACATTTGTCCAAATTACTGACTGTACCAATAGATGTACCTGTTGATACTAGTTCACCCTCATCAGAGTTGAGTGTTGTAACAACACCGTCCATCGGAGCTGTTATTATCGTATCTTTTAAATAAACCTGAACCTCTTGTAAACCAGCTATTGCCTGTTCTAATTTCCCTTGTGATGCCAATAAACCTGCTTGTGCCTGATTCACCTGTGCCATTGCAATATTTGATCCCTCTACAGCTTGGCTTACCAATGCCTCACTGGCAACAACACCAGATTCAGCCATAGATAACTGAGCAAATGCAGCTGCTTTGTCCTCTACTCGTGCACCTTCTTTAGCCATGGCTAAAGTTTGTTTGGATACCTCCATCTGAGTTTGAATCTCTTCAAGTTTTTGAAGTGAAATTGCCCCTCCATCATAAAGAATTACCGCTCGATTGTAAGTGGATTGCCAAAGTGTAAATGCACTTTCTGCCTGAGCTACTTGTTGTGTTCTAGCTCCATTTGTAGCTTTATCGTTCATAGCCTTTGCCATCGCTCTTTGAGATTTACTTGCTTCTACACCAGCCGTAGCCTGATCGATTCTAGCCTGTGCTAAAGTGTAATTTCCATTGGCCATTTCAAGAACAGCCTCTGATGCTTTAACCCCTGCTTTTGCCTGTTCTACAACAGCCAATAGCTGTGACTCTTTTGCCACTAACTCTTCACTAGAGATCTCAACGATAGGTTCACCAGCTTTTACCTCTTGTCCTTCTTCTACATATAATTTTACAATTCTACCTGGTATCTTTGTATTTAAACTAACATCCTTTGCATATACCATACCCTGTGTTACATCTAAAGCCACCGCTTCATTATTAATACCAAAAGATGTAATAATGATTGCTACAAAGCTAAAAGTCACCACAAATGCTATAACAAGT
>JABXKX010000334.1 GCA_013619035.1 Peptostreptococcaceae bacterium | reverse complement strand
ACATCACCTCCATCAAAGCACGCTTCACTAAAACTTTACACATATCTTTTCGGTAGTGATCACTACCCAATCTATTGTTTCCAAATGTTAACTCATTCATAGCAATATCAGAAGCAACTTCTATTGTTTCTTCAGTCAATTCGTTACTATCTAAATAGGCCATCGTTTTATAAGCAAGTGATGAAACTGAAGGTTTTGCTCCAACTGCTACTTTGTACTTTCCATTGCAAACACTTACAGCTGCATTTAAAATAGCATAATCACTTGCTGAATTTTTTATTGTTTTAAATGATGTTTTTATTTTTTCTTTTTTTATGATGATTGATTTCAAGATACATTTTTCTGATTTATCTTCTAATAAATATGCTTCTAATGATAAATCATCTTTTCCTTCAAAACTGAGTTTGGTATCCAGTACCAACAAAGAAGTAATTAAATCGGAAAAAGCATATTTAGGAAATATTGTACCACCAATGGTTGCAATATTTCTAAGTTGAACACCAACAATATTTTCTACGGATTTAGAAAATAGTGGATTTAAGACTTTATGAACTTCTAGATCTCGAAGAGTGGTCATAGCACCGATAATAAATTCATTATCATTTTCTTCAATTTGATCGATTCCCAATCCATACAAGTCTATTGCAACATTGATCTTTAGATCAGAAGATAAACGCAAAAAAGCCCCACCGCCAAGGATGTGAGCTTTTTTATTATCTTTTAGAAGTCTGAATGCTTCTTCAATAGTATTCGGTTTCAGTAATTTATTAATAACTAACATTGTCTTTCGCTCCTTAAATATTATAAATAATACTCACGCAAAAGACTACTATCCAATTTCGCAGATATAGAACCGTTCATTACAAACATCACTATTACCTACAAAAAAAGAGAATGCAAAAAAAACATTCTCGTAGTCTCAATTTTTATCGGCATGAGGTAGAAACTTCTGAGCCATTTCATCAGAATTATACGATATCACTTTTTACAGTATATCAGACTGATTCAAATTTTCAAAATATTATTTCATTATAATTTATATACTTTTTACTATTTTTCATAAGAAGCATTTTTTATTTATGTTTCACTCCTATTTAACACATACAACGCCTTTAAGGTAATCCACTTTGACGGTTCTCCTTTTTCTTCAATGTCTACAATGAACTTACCATTATAGGTATTCTCAAGTTTCCAATGACCTTCTGATGATTGTTTTGATTTTAATAACGTCATTGCTTCATCCATTCTTTCATCTCTAATACCTAAATCAATTAGAATTGTAAGAATTTCAAGGATGTCTGTCTGATACATTAATGGAAAACCCAATCGCTTCCAACCAGATTTAGAATCTTTATTTAACTCATGACTTCTCTTATAAATATGATGAATTAAGATAAACTCTACAAGTTCATCAATCTTTGCCTTTACAGCTTCACTTCGTATCTCTTTTGGAATTGCCGACAAAGCTTTGAGGGATTTAACAATCCCCATAGAACATGTATGACTACTAAAACACGCCACGCGATTTTCATATGTCCAGTCTGGTAACTTTGGCTTATCACCATCATCAGTTCTTTGATTCTTTATAATCCACTCAATTGAAGCTTGTACTCTTTTATCATTTAGGTAACCTAGTTTGATCAAAGCCCAGGTCATATTCCCTGTCAGACAAGGAATCACTTTACTTTGTAATCCAGCATCTGATTTTTTACCATGTTCTATTGAAAATCCACCATTATCAGCAGTTTGAGACATCTTAAAAATAAACTCACATGCCTGGTGTATTCGATCATCTTCAGGATCAGCTCCTAATTCTGCTAAAATCATCAGTTGCCAAGCAGTTCCTTTGTATTTCATAGTATAAAATTTCTCTGGAATCCCCCATGATCCATCCTCACTTTGATATGATAAAAGTTCCGGTACAACACCAGATACCATAATCTGCTTTTTTGCTTGAATCAAATCCATAGAGTTAATATCGACTCCCAATAAAGATTTCATAGTGTAGTATCTCACTGAAGGATTGTTTTCTTCTAACAACCACTTTATAATCTTGTCATTTACTTTCATAGTGTACCTCTCTTATTTAAAGGATGTTTATGTTATTTAATACCCTTACTTGCGCTAATACAATCCAATTCATAAGATAATATATCTGCTTGTTCGATTTACAAAAAATCTAAAAAATTCTGAGCAGAAATATTCTACTCAGAACTTGAATGGTTGTTATTAATTTAGTATGATATTAACTTCATTCAACACTCTATTTCAGAAGCTAAATCACCAATACTTTCTAATTCTTATGGATCCACTTAGTTGCTGTTTTATAAGGTCTCATACCTAAGCTGTAATAGAATTGCTGTGATGACCCTACCAAAACTTTTTTTGATCCAAGAGCTGCAACGCGTTTGATACCTTCTAGAACTGCTGCTTTTCCCAATCCCATTTTTCTGTACGCCGGATCTGTAGCGACTGGTTCAATCACTGCAAATCCCGCCTCCGAATCATACCACATGCCACAATAAGAAACAAAATCTCCATTAGGTGCAACAACGGCAATTTTTAAATCTAAATCTACATTTGCGCGTATCATAGAAGCTTCAAATTGTTTTTCATCTTCTGAAGTTAATTTGAAAACACCTTCACCATTTAACTCATGATTAAACCCTCTCCACAATACTTGTCCATATTGATATAGATCATATGTATCTTTCATTGTAGTTATGGTAAATCCTTCAGGAAGTTCATATGCCATAGATGTTTCCTCTACCCAAAATATGGCATCACTCTCTTTACTTTCTGTACCTACAAAACCAAGTTCAGCAGCAATTCTTTGAAATTCTTCATCCTCATCTGAAATCATAACGCCAAATTTATCCGGTGTTCCTAAATGCTCTTTAGCATATAACAACATTTCCTTTTTTAAGTACTGATAATTGTCTAGAGTTAAACAAAACGAATCTCCAAGACTGCAATCAATCGTTGCAATACCAACAATCTCTCCATCATCTTCCCATAATCCAATTTTTCCAACTGCTGACTTATCTAAATATCCATGAGTTGTCATCCAATCCCATCTTGTAAACGTAAATTCCTTATAACCTAGTTTCACTAAGAATTCTCTTACTTTAGAATAGTCTTCAGTGATACCAGCAACCTCTGTATAATTTCTAAATTTTACACTCATTTTATTTCTCCTTACTTTTGATATTGTTCTTAAGAAAACTATATCATGTAAAGGATATGAAAGGTATGTCATGAATGTTTATAGACAATTTTGTCTATACAAGTATTTTGCATTTCGTTCATCACTGTTTTACATGTTAATGAAATAATAGAATGTTATGTTTTAATGACGTATTGCAGTACACTCTACATGAGTAGAGTAGGAGTCGCAGACAATAAATTCTTAATAAAATGTAATTGATAGGAAACCTTATTCTTTAAATAACTTCTATCAGTACTTCTTCTTACTCATTAAGTGTAGCCTATTCAGCATGAAAGAATAGGTAATCAAGAATCGCTAGATAAAACCATTACTCTATCAAGGAAGGTCCCTTCTCTATTAATTCATTCATAACGGTTTGTACTTCTAATGCCGATGGTGTTGCTATTGTGTATGCATCAGTAGAATACTCTATAACATACACATCATTCGAACCGGATTGAATAATTTTAAAAGAAGACCCGTAAACCTTTTCTTCTTTTAGTTGACCTATTTCTACGACAATAACTTTATCAACCAACAGATACCTATACGCAAAAGCAAGCACACTTTCATCAACATGATAAAGTTTCTCTTCCAGCTTAATTAGATTTTTCTCCTCTAGCTGTTTAAGACAATCATCAACATCCTTCAATTCAACATCTACATGGGTTGAAATCCTATGACGATTCGTATGGTTTTCTTCTGCAAACATATCAAATTGTCTACGATCAAAGCTTAATATCTTTAAGGTGTAATCTTCCATTTGTTTCCGTATCGCTTCTTCTCTATACATATCACAAATTAATGCAAACACCTTCATAACTTTCGCTTCCAAAGACACTGAAAAGTTTAAATTGTTGATTTTACTACTACCTAGTATATTTTTTAATGCAATATTAAACTGGGAATGATCTGATGGTAATTGAAACAATAAATCCTCTTTCATAGGAATCATACTAACACCGACTGGTCCAGCATATAAATAGGATTTTTTCATAGACAACATCTCTTCATAAACATTAATGTTGACATAGCGATCCACTAAATTTAATGTGTTGAATAGAGGGACCTGTTTGGGTTCTATTGAACCATCTTCTTTAAGAATACCGGTATCCACTAAACGCTTTTTATCATTCTCAGTAAATCCATCTTCTTTTATATATTCAAATGGCGATAAAACAGATGTTTCTTCAAACGCCTGACCAATCCAAGTAACGTCTTTCAACTTTAATGCCACACTCATTTTTTTGCCCCTTTCTTAACCTTATCCAACATTTTATCAACAGCATCTATCGTATTCTTAGCCAAATCACTTGTTTTCTTGGTAAGAAAATCTTTGGCAGCATTACTCGATGCACCATCCAACGGTTCACCAAAGTATTTAACACCAGCGCGAGTCGCTTTATCAAAGGTACTAGCATTAAAATCTCCAAAGTTCTCACCGACATCTACTCTTGGTATAATATATTTAGATCCTTCAGTGAGACCTGTATTGACAGTTGTCTTGATTGTACTTTTAATAGCAGCACTTTGAAGCCGACTAGAAAATTGCTCAGCCGTTTCTCCTTTTGGACGTTTGGAAACTTCATCGATAACTGTTGCTGACATATCATTCGTCATATCCACAGCATACTCAAAAAACTTCTTATTGATACCATCAGGGAATTGTACTCTGGACTTAATTAAATCAGTTGTTATCTTAACACTACCTTTTAATAGATGTTGACTAGCATTATTCGGATCCCAAGCTACTTCGGTTGTAGTTGTTCCTAAGTTTTTAACAAACTCATATTTTACTTTTATAACTGCTCCTGCTGGTCCTGTTAATGTGGCTAATACATCAACAGCCATATCAGCGGCACCCGAAATCACTTGAGCGATAAAGGCTGCTTTACCCCAAAAACCAGCATTTTCAAGTTCCATTTGATAGTCTTTAGCATTTTGAATCATCTGGGCACGTATTTCATCTTTACGTTCTTCATTAGCAGCTGCTTGTTGAAGAAGTTGTTGCATCTTCTGATCATGTGCCTGCTGAATCGCAATCATCTCTGGTGTCGGTGGTATCGGATCCATATCAGGTGCTGTATAGCTAAAATCAATATTTTCATCCTCAAACATGGATTCCAAATCTTGTTCATAACCTTGTAACTGCAACAACTGACCCTCTAGTTCAGCCGTATCAATGCCATTGGCTTGATACCCTGATATAGTGGCTTTAATTTCAGCAATATCGTTCTTTACATTCACAATATCATTTTTCCGGCCATTCTCCCAATCAGCAGCATATTGATTCGCATAATCATTCATTTCTTGTTCTAACTGTTTTTCATTTTCAAACGTACCACACGCATCTTTTACGTCATTCAAATACTGAATATAATTGTCATAATCACTTTTCACTTGTTCATAGTCTTCTTCTGCCAAACTGTCTTTTATTGACTCCCACTCAGCATTATAATTATTTATTTCATCCTCAATTTTATCGATTTTATCATTATAATTGAGATTATTAACAATTAAATCATTCCAATTCATATCCTTATCAGTTGTCGATGATGAAACCAAGTCTGACTCTTGACGAGTCGGAGGCTGATTGGAATCTGAAAAACCACAAACACTGGACAATCCATAGACACCACCTAAAAGTAACATCTGCTGTAAAGCTTGTACCGTTGCCACTGCATAACTAACACTACTAGAATTTGTTACGTAATCCATTCTGACTTTCACGATTTGCCTCCTTTCTTTGACACAATACGATTTCAGTTGTAATTGGACAACCACCATAACAATTACGTCTTATAGTACACTCTGTACAACTGTTTTGTAGTACATTTCGAAATGATTCAAAACGGTCACTGTCCCATGCTTCCTGAATCGTGTTGTCTATTAGGTCAATAGCAAAATGTTCTTTCTGATCAAAACTGCACGGTATCATTTTCATATTGGGTGTAATGTAAGCACTGAACCTCGCCCCTTCACAAGTATCTATACTTGCTCTTGCTACATCCGGTGCTAATTGAAGAATGGCAGGAATAGAACAACTGTCAAAACCAGCTTTCTTGTTATATTTTTCCTGATTAAAAAGCTTAAAGAAATACTGTACTTTCGGATTAGTCCACTCCAACACTTCTTCTTTCGTACCAAGTCCTACGGGTTTATGCAAAAGAAAAATAACTCGATTGATTCCTTTTGGAAACCCATCATTTTCAATACGATCAATGGCTTCGTCCAACGTGGAACGGCTCAATACATAATGAATATTGGTTCTCACTTTAGCCTCAACCAAATATTCAATGGCTTTTAATGTATATGGTGAGCGATACCAGCTCACCGCAACAGCACCACAATATTTTTTAAGTAAAGCTGCTTTTTCCTTTGTCATACCGAGTCCTGAAGTCGTCATATTAGGAACAATATTATGATTAATCGTATACTTCAATATTGCTTCGATGTTTTCGTGTTCTTCAGGATCGCCTCTTCCACCAAGAGCTACTTGAAACAGTTTACCTTGACTCTCATCAATAATTTTCTTGTAATCACTTATCAACATATTTTCTTGATGGATATGCAATCCATCTTGATAGCATTGAATGCCTGCTTCAAGGCAAAGGCCACTTTCACCGTGTTTGCAATGACCCATAATTCCAATATCCAATAGATGTGGATAACTCCCTTGAAAAGCATCCACACCAGTTGTTTTACCATTTTCATCGATAATGCTAGATCTATAATACATCCCAGTATCCAAATCAAATGCTGCTACGAATCTGAATCTTTGATCTTTTATCCTTTTAACTTTAATGACTTTCAACTCCTCTTCTTCTAACAACGTATAATATAACAGCTAATATCATCAATAATCCACCCAATATGTAACCGCCTTTATCAATTTTTATCAGTGCAAAAACAAGATTTACCAATAATCCAGTAGATACACCACTCAATATAACCTTTGCTGTGTTTTCCAGAACCAGTTTTGTTTTGGACATTCTTATAACATCTTTCAAAAAAAGTCTCAGTGCCATGACCAATAGACTTCTACCTTGTTTTATCAAAGAACCTACTATTGTAATCGCAAGAACAATAGAGACACTTTGTTTGTCCAAGCGATTGTTTCTGGTTAGAAAGTTGGCGAAAATAAAACCTATACCACATCCGGTAATGAATAACGTCATAAAGTTAACACTAGCTTGTTCTTTCATCGTTTTCATGCTAGGTATAATTCGAATAATATCGTCTTTAACTTGTTTGATCCCTTCTCTTTTTATCTTAAAAACCATACGTCTACCAACTGTAAGCAATATACTCCAGAAAATAGTACGTTGAACAACTCCATTATAAGAAGCTGTAATAAAAACTATAAATAATAGAAGTTTTTTTGAAGTACCCTGCACACTATACGTTGGAATTGTCATAACTATAAAATTCAAGATCGTGACAACAGCAACGATGATCAATACTCTGAGAATAACAGCAGGAAGATGTTTTATCCCGTTTTTAATAATCATTACAATCATCTGACCAAAGGTTTCAGGTTCACTCATTTCAGGTTTTGATTGTTTTAATTCACTTGTAGGGTGAGGTGTCTTGACTTCGCTAATCTGCTCTCTTTTAAGTGGTGGTATAAAGGGTTTTGAACTTTGTCCTGTCTGACTCATAAAATTCCTCCTTTGAATACTTCTACTATACCCAGTAATTCTAAATAGTATTCTTGTAAATTATAAATGTCGAGTTAACGTCCTCAAAAATATGCGTTTAGGAATCCAAAGTCATCCATTATTAGTAAATAATACTTATAAGATTAAGAATTTTCTCAAGTGAACCTTTATTAAAAACTTTATTGATTCTTCTTTCTGATCGTAAATATATTTCTGTAATGATAATACTGACAGGTCCAAGATACGCCCTTATCAATTAATGGATGCTCTTCCAACATAGCCAATATGAAAAAAGATCCTATAAGATTTATTAATCTTTTAGGATCTAAATAGC
>JABXKX010000256.1 GCA_013619035.1 Peptostreptococcaceae bacterium | reverse complement strand
AAAGATTTTCTATACGATCAAATAGCAGATAAAATGCCTAATTTAGAAGAGAATATCAATCTGTTAGATTTAGATGTATCAACAGAACATGGTGAGCCACTTGATAATTTTGGTGTGGCATTTAGTAGAGAACAATTTGTACTTGTATTTGATGAAGATGAATTGGAAATTTACCCAACTGATACAATAGAACTACTAGAATTTGTTAAAGAGAATCCCAATACCTTTACTTATCCAAATCCGAAAATGGATACAATTGGTTCAGAGTTTATAAGAACGGTTATCTTTGAGATTATTGGACAGGATGATATGGAAAGGTTGTATACAGAAACCATTGATGAAACAGAGCTTAAAGCTTTAATTCAACCAGCATTAGATTATTTGGTGTCATTGGACAGTTATATTTTAAAAGATGAAGGCCATTATTTTAAAAGCATAAACAAAGTTAATGAATACTTTGTATCTGGCGAATTATACTTTTCTATGACCGATGATTTTGCATATACAACGGATGCCATTAAAGATGAACTTTATCCTGATGGTGGTAGAAGTTTTATCTTTACAAACGGGACATTGATGGATACAAATTATTTGGTGGTACCGATGAATGCTTCAAATAAAACAGGCGCCATTGTTGCAATTAATGAATTGATATCGATTGAAATGCAGTTAGATAAATATATTCCAAGTAATTGGGGCAGTTTACCTATCCTTGATTTAAACTTAATGAGTGATAGTGATGCAGAAAAGTTTGAAAAAGCAAGTGTAAAAAGAAACACTGTACGAGTTGAAGAACTTGCTTTAAATCGATACTCAGAATTACCAGTGACAGTGATTGAAATGATAAACACATTATGGGATCAAGATGTCAACCAGTAACAAATGGACCTTCATACCTATGAAGGTCTTTTTAAGGAGAAATTATGAAACAATTTACACATTTGCATTTACATACTGAATACAGTTTGTTAGATGGTTTTGCTAGGATTAAACCATTATTTAAAAGACTTCAAGAATTGAATATGACTTCTGTGGCGATTACAGATCACGGGGTTATGTTTGGTGCGGTTGATTTTTATAAAGAAGCCAAAAAATATGGCATCAAACCGATCATTGGATGTGAAGTTTATACCGCAGCTAGATCATATACAGAAAAAGATGCGACCTTAGATAAAAATAGTGGCCACTTGGTATTACTTGCAAAGAACAATGTCGGATATCAGAATCTTATTAAGTTGGTTTCTGAAGGATTTGTACATGGTTTCTATTACAAACCTAGAATTGATTATACACTTTTAGAACAATATTCAGAAGGTTTGATAGTTCTTAGTGCATGTTTGGGCGGAGATGTACAACAAGCGCTTATGTACAATGACTATGAAAAAGCAAAAAAAATTGCTTTAAATCTAAAACGAATATTTGGTGAAGACTTTTATCTTGAAATGCAAGACCATGGCATGATGGAACAAAAATCTGTTAATATTCACTTGATCAGGCTCTCTAAGGAAATTGACGTGCCTTTAGTGGCAACGAATGATGTACATTATTTGGATAAAACTGATGCAAGTGTACATGACATTTTACTCTGTATACAGACGGGGAAAAATATCAGTGATTCCAAAAGAATGAAATTTCCAAGTGATGAATTTTATCTAAAAAGTACTGAAGAAATGATGATGTTGTTTTCTCATGTGCCTGAAGCCATAGAAAACACTCAAAAAATTGCGGATAAATGTAATGTTAGTTTTGATTTTGAATCTAGACATCTACCAGAGTATCACTTACCTGAAGGTTATGACCATGATGCTTATTTAAGAGAACTCTGTCTAAAAGGATTAAAAGATAGATATGATGACTATGAAGCAAATATAGAAAGACTGGACTACGAGCTGAATACCATTTCAGGTATGGGTTTTTCTGATTATTTCTTAATTGTATGGGATTTTATTAAATATGCAAAAGACCACGATATAGCTGTAGGACCTGGTAGAGGATCTGTCGGTGGTAGTATTGTTGCCTACGCACTTTATATTACAGATGTAGATCCAATGAAATATGATCTTATCTTTGAAAGATTTTTAAATCCAGAACGTGTGACCATGCCTGATATAGATATAGATTTTGAAGACACAAGGAGACAAGAAGTCATCGATTATGTTATTGATAAGTATGGTAAAGATCATGTTTCTCAAATCATAACCTTTGGTACCATGGCAGCAAAAGCAGCACTTCGTGATGTGGGAAGAGTTGTTGAGCTGCCTTATAGTGAAGCTGACAAACTTGCAAAAGCAGTGCCGTTTGCTTTAGGCATGACTTTAGACAAAGCACTTGATCAAAGTCCAGAGTTTCATCGGATGTATGATGAAAACAGTGAGCTTCGTCAAGTTATCAAAGTGGCTCAAGCGGTGGAAGGTATGCCAAGACACGCTTCTACCCATGCGGCTGGTGTTGTTATTTCAAAGCTGCCAGTTGATCACTATGTGCCGCTTTATTTACAAGATGAAAGTATAACAACTCAGTTTTCTATGACTCTCCTAGAAGAACTGGGTTTACTAAAAATGGACTTCTTAGGTCTTAGAACCTTAAAAGTGATTAAAGATACGATTGCTCACATCAAAAGACAAAGAAATATTGATTTTGTTTTTGATGAAGCATATGATGATAAAAAGACTTTTGAGCTTATTGGACGTGGTGAAACACAAGGTGTCTTTCAATTAGAGAGCGCTGGCATGATTCGGTTTATGAAAGAGTTGAAGCCGAATTCATTAGAAGACATCATTGCTGGAATATCTCTATATAGACCAGGTCCGATGGATTCGATTCCTAAGTATATCTTAAATAAAAATAATCCTCGACTGGTGACGTATGAGCATCCGATGTTAGAGGGTATCTTAGACGTTACCTATGGATGTATCGTTTACCAAGAACAGGTTATGAGAATTGTAAGAGAACTCGGTGGGTTTTCTTATGGTAGAGCTGATATTGTTAGACGTGCCATGAGTAAAAAGAAAAAAGATGTCATGGAAAGAGAAAAACAAAGTTTTATTCATGGTGTTTTAGATGAAAATGGAAATGTGATAGTTGAAGGATGTGTCAGAAGAGGTGTACCTGCAAAGGTGGCTGAATCAATCTTTAATGATATGGAAGACTTTGCGAAGTATGCATTTAATAAATCACATGCAGCAGGTTATGGTATCATTGCTTTTCAAACTGCTTATTTAAAAGCGCATTTCCCAGTAGAGTTTATGGCAGCATCGATGACCAGTATGATTGGTAATCAGTCCAAGGTTGCTCGGTACATTCAAGATTGTCATAGAATGGGTATAGAGATTTTACCACCGGATGTCAATCATAGTTATGGCAGTTTTTCTGTAGAACATGACTCAATCAGGTTTGGTTTAAAATCTGTAAAAAATGTTGGAAGAGGTATTATTGCTTCTATGATTGAAAATAGACCATTTAATGATTTCTCTGATTTCTGTGAAAAAGTTAATCATAAGGAACTGAATAAACGTGCGGTTGAAAGTTTAATTAAAGCAGGTGCCTTTGATCAATTTGAACACAATAGAGCACAACTTCTCGCGTCATTTGATAAGATTGTTGATGCCATTCAGAATGAAAAAAGACGTAATGTGAAAGGTCAGTTATCGATGTTTGGCATGGATGGTATGGACAATATGAATTCTGGCATGCTTGAAAAAATGGCGAATGTGAATGAACTGAAAGAAAAAGTAAAACTGAATTTTGAAAAAGATGTTTTAGGGCTGTACTTAACAGGACATCCTTTGAATGAACATAAGTTATTAGTTGAACGTGTTTCTTCAATGAATCTGAATGAGTTAAAAGAAGCAGCTAAAGATCCATTGTTCCAAAGAAATAAAGATGGTAAGCGGTTTAATTTAGCCGGCATGTTGATCCATAAAAAAAATATGACAACAAAATCAGGTAAAATTATGGCGTTTATTCAAGTCGAAGATTTATATGATGCTATAGAGATTATTGTTTTTCCTAAAATTTATGATCGATGTATGCATCTATTAAAAGAAGATCAATTTGTAATTGTAGTTGGAAGATTAAACTTCAAAGAGGATGAAGATCCAAAACTGATTGCTGATAATGTGATGACATTAAATGAAAACAATGCTAGAGAATTATTGTCTTCTAAAACGGCTATGAAACAAGTACAACATAAACCTGTAAAACAAGTACAACATAAACCTGCAAAACAAGTGCAACAAAAACCAAAAATACAGAAGATGTTTTTAAAGTTAGTAACGAAGGATGAAGTCTTGTTACAACAGATCCTTTCTGAATTAAAAGCAAGCCCTGGAAAGATGCCTGTCGTGATATACTTCGCTGATACTAAAAATAAAATGATAGCTCCAGAGCATTTATGGGTAAATAGTAGTGAACGTTTGATTAGGACATTAAAGGATATTTTAGGAAATGATGCCGTGATCGTCCAATAAACAAAAAAAAGAAAACGTTATCATATAAAAAAGTCTATAAAACATTGTAAAAAGTGACGATTTTAGTACAATTTCATTTGAATTATTGCACTTCTTATTATAAAATTATAGATGTGATAATCCGGGACAAAAACAACGACCGGGACGATAACGTGCCAAGCAAGAGATGATCATTCAAAATGATTGAGGTGAGGATATGAAAAGAATTGGAATATTAACAAGTGGTGGCGATGCACCAGGTATGAATGCAGCAGTAAGAGCAGTTGTTCGTGTAGCAATTTTTAAAGGTCTGAAAGTATCGGGAATTAGAAAAGGTTATCAAGGTCTATTAGAAGGCGATATCTTTGATATGGATGTTTCTTCTGTAGGAGATATTATTCATAGAGGTGGTACCATATTACAATCGGCTCGTTGTTTAGAGTTTGTTGAAGACGAAGGTTTTCAAAAAGGGTTGGATATGCTTAAGATGTTTAACATTGACGGTTTAGTTGTCTGCGGTGGTGATGGTTCTTTCAAAGGGGCCTACAGATTATGGCAAAATGGATTTCCAACAATTGGGATACCAGGAACCATTGATAATGATTTAGCTTATACAGATTATACAATAGGATTTGATACTGCAATTAATACAGTGGTTAATGCCATTGGTAATCTTAGAGATACATCATCTTCTCACGGTCGTGCTAATATCGTAGAAGTTATGGGTAGACATTGTGGAGATATAGCACTTCATGCTGGTTTAGCAGGGGGCGCTGAAAGTATCCTTATTCCAGAAATAGAGTTTGACATTGATGAAGTATGTAGAAAACTGATTCAAGGTAGAAATAGAGGCAAGTTACATAATATCATCTTATTAGCAGAAGGTGTTGGTAAACCTTATGAGGTATCTCAAGCCATTGAAGAGAAGATAGGTATGGAAACGCGAGTTTCGATTATTGGTCACTTACAACGTGGTGGTGTTCCAACAGCTTTCGACCGTATTATTGCGAGTCGCTTTGGTAACAGAGCGGTAGAGTTATTAATCGAAGGTCAAGGAGGTAGAGCGGTTGGTATCGATGGTGATGATATCATTGATGTACCATTAGAAGAAGCTACAAAACCAAATAATCGTTTAAATAAGGAAATGTATGAATTAGCTCAAATGCTATCAATTTAAGAGGAGAGTATAAAAATGAAGAAGACTAAAATTGTTTGTACCATTGGACCTGCAAGTGAAAGCAAAGAAGTATTTTCTAAACTTGTAGAGAATGGTTTGAATGTAGCTAGATTAAATTTCTCGCATGGTGATCATGCTGAGCATTTAGCAAGAATTGAAATGATTAAAGAAGTTAGAAAAGAATTAAACAAGCCAGTTGCGATCTTATTAGATACTAAAGGTCCTGAGATCAGAACAGGTAAATTCCACGAAGCAGTTATTTTAGAAGAAGGTCAAACTTTTACTTTAACAACTGATGAATTTGTTGGTACTCAAGATAAATGTCAAATTTCATATGAAGGTCTTCCTGGTGATGTTGTAAATGGGGATACAATCCTTATTGATGATGGTTTAGTTGGATTAAGAGTTGAAAAAGTTGTTGGTAATGATATTATTACAACTGTAATGAATACGGGACAAGTTAAGAACCATAAAGGTGTTAACGTACCTGGTGTTAAGATTAACTTACCAGCGATTACACCTAAAGACGAAGCGGATATCCGTTTTGGTTTAGAACATGGTATCGACTTCATTGCTGCTTCTTTCGTAAGAAAATCTGCAGACGTATTAGAAATTAGAAGAATATTAGAAACAAGTGAAAATGGCGATGTTCATATCATCTCAAAAATAGAAAACCAAGAAGGTCTTGATAACTTAGATGAAATCATCAGAGTTTCTGATGGTATCATGGTAGCTCGTGGAGACTTAGGTGTTGAAATACCAACTGAAGATGTGCCATTGGCTCAAAAGTTAATGATTAAGAAATGTAACTTAGCGGGTATGCCAGTTATCACTGCTACTCAAATGTTAGATTCTATGCAAAGAAATCCAAGACCAACTAGAGCAGAAGTAACTGACGTTGCAAATGCAATCTTAGATGGTACAGATGCTATCATGTTATCAGGTGAGACAGCGGCAGGTAGATACCCAGTTGAATCAGTACAAACTATGGCAAGTATTGCATTAAAAATGGAACAATCTATTGATTACAAAGCGTTATTAAAGAAAAAAGCTATTGATTTAGTTGAAGCGGGTGTAACATTTGCAGTTTCTCATGCAACATGTAATACAGCTCAAGATTTAGATGCTGCTGCAATTATTACTGCAACATCTTCTGGATTTACAACAAGAAAAGTATCTCAATTCAGACCTAAAGCTCCGATTGTAGCAACTACAATTAATGAGAGAGTTAGAAGAAAATTAGCTTTAGTATGGGGTGTTGAAACTGTTTTAGTAGATATGGCAACTTCTGCTGATGAAATCTTTGAAATGGGAATCAACAAATCTAAAGAAGCTGGATATATTAAAAAAGGTGACTTAGTAGTTATCACTGCTGGTGTTCCAATCGGTGTAACTGGTGCAACTAACTTAATGAAGGTTGAAATTGTTGGTGAAATCTTACTTAGAGGTTTAGGTTTAGGTAGAACTGCTGTAACTGGAAATGCGTGTGTTGTTAACTCAGTTGAAGAAGCTACTGAAAAATTCACTGAAGGTGATATCATAGTTACTCAAGTAACTGATAGAGACTTAATGCCATTCATCGAGAAAGCTGCTGGTATGGTAATTGAAGAAGGCGGATATACTTCTCATGGTGCTATTGTAGCTCTTAACTTAGAGATTCCTACAGTTGTTGGTGCTAAGAATGCCACTCAAAAAATTGAAGATGGACAAGAAATTACTTTAGATTCTAACAAAGGTATTGTATACGAAGGTAGAACAAGAGTATTCTAATTAAAATATTGAGACAACCTGTGAGGGTTGTCTTTTTTTAGTTTTTGACAAAAAGTTGTTATCAGTTTGGCATGGGTTTAAAGATTAGTGAAATAAAAATCGATAATACAGTCATTTATTGTATAATAAGAAGGGGGGTGCATATGAAAATAAGAATAGCAAATAGAAATGATTTACATGCCATGACGGATATATATAATCAAGCCATAATGACAAAAGAAAGTACAGCGGATTTAGAAACGTTTTCGGTAGAAGAAAGAATCCCATGGTTTGAAAGTCATCAGAACAAAGAATACCCACTTTATGTTATAGAAAAAGACGACCAAGTGATTGGATATGTTTATCTTTCTGCTTATAGACCTGGTAGAAGGGCAATGAAAGATACTGTTGAAGTCAGTTATTATATTCATCAGGGTCATCTAAGGCAAGGCATTGGTTCTAAGTTATTAGAATTTATGATTGATAAAGCCCGTGAAATGAATTATAAAACGATAGTTGCCATTTTGCTTGAAGTCAATACAGCAAGCATTAGACTATTAAAGAAGTTTGAGTTTGAAGAGTGGGGTAGATTAAAAGATATTGCAGATTTAGATGGTCGGGTCTGTTCACATTTATATTATGGTTTAAAATTATAATACGAACAAAATTATTCTACAAATGGTAAGAAGATCGCTAGGAGTTTTTCTTATATAGAATATCATGCGTCACCAAATTAACTACTCATTGTTGTCTTTGAGTAGTTATTTTAATTCCCATTTGTATTTTAAGTATCCTTTACTAGCTGACTCTTGATAATCAAATAAGTTGTGAAGACTATTTCTTATAATTATGAGAATCACTTTGATATCATATA